>CAJYRH010000352.1 GCA_913776795.1 uncultured Pseudorhodoferax sp.
CTGGTTCAGGGTGTTCGGGGCATTCATCGGGGAGTCGGGCTGGTGCCGCCGGCCCTGCGCAGGCGGGGCTGGATGTTACCGCAGCGCAACAATCGGCGCCGCGATCCGCGCAGCCCATGGAAAGCCCGCATGGGCGCATGACAGTCACTGCGCTTAAATCGTTTTGTCACAAGGCAGGGCTAGCCTGCCGCCTTTCTTTCATTTCGGAGCTTTCATGAAGAAGACCTTTGCCATGGCGGCGCTCGCCGCTGCTGCGTTTGCGTTGCCGGCCCACGCCCAGACCGAGATCCAGTGGTGGCACGCCATGAGCGGCCCCCTGGGCGAGTGGGTCAACGACCTGGCCAAGCAGTTCAACGCCAGCCAGAGCGAGTACAAGGTCGTGCCCACCTACAAGGGCCAGTACGACGAAACGCTGACGGCCGGCGTCGCGGCCTTCCGCGCCGGCAACGCGCCGCACATCCTGCAGGTGTTCGAGGTCGGCACCGCGACGATGATGGCGTCCAAGGGTGTGATCAAGCCGGTCGGCGAGATCATGAAGGAATCGGGCGCCCAGTTCGACCAGAACGCCTACATCTCCGCCGTGGCCGGTTACTACACGGCGCCCAACGGCCAGATGCTGAGCTATCCGTTCAACAGCTCGACGACCATCTTCTACTACAACAAGGACGCCTTCAAGGCCGCCGGCCTGGACCCGAACAAGGCCCCGGGGACCTGGCCCGAAGTGGTGGCTGCCGCAGCCAAGCTCAAGGCCAGCGGCCACAAGTGCCCTTTCACGACGAGCTGGGTCAGCTGGACGCAGCTGGAGAGCTTCTCGGCCTGGCACAACACGCTCTATGCCACGCTCAACAACGGCTTCGGCGGCACGGCCACGCGCCTGGCCTTCAACTCGCCGCTGCACGTGCGCCACTTCGAGAACCTGGCCAACATGTCGCAGCAGGGGTTGTTCGTCTACAAGGGCCGCAACAACACGCCCGACGCCTCGTTCCCCTCCGGCGAGTGCGCGATGATGACGGGCTCTTCGGGCCTGTACGCCCGCGTGGCCAAGGACGCCAAGTTCGCCTACGGCATCGCGCCGCTGCCCTACTACCCCGACGTCGCCGGTGCGCCGCAGAACACCGTGATCGGTGGCGCAAGCCTGTGGGCCATCGGTGGCAAGAAACCGGCGGAGTACAAGGGCGTGGCCGCGTTCTTCAGCTTCCTGTCGAACGCCGAAGTGCAGTCCGCCAGCCACAAGCGCACGGGCTACCTGCCGGTCACCATGGCCGCCTATGAGTTGACCGAGAAGTCGGGCTTCTACAAACAGAACCCTGGCACCGACGTGGCTGTCACGCAGATGATCCGCAAGACCACCGACAAGTCGCGCGGCATTCGCCTTGGCAACTTCCTGCAGATCCGCACCATCGTGGACGAGGAAGCCGAGCAGATCTGGAGCGGCAAGCAAAGCGCCAAGCAGGCACTGGACAATGCCGTCAAGCGCGGCAACGAGCAGCTCGAGCGCTTCCAGAAAGCCAACAAGGGCTGACGCCTTTGCCCGCTGGCCGCCGTCCGTGAGCACCTCCCTGGCGACCTTCCCTCGCCGGGCGGGGGAGGGGGCCGCCACGCGATAGACTCGCGGCCCGCTGCATCAGCCGATGCAGCGGCTTCTTTGACTGGCACACATGGAAAAACGCGTTCTGTTCCGCTCGGCATGGCTGCCCTGGCTGCTCGTGGCGCCGCAGATGGCCGTCGTGCTGGTGTTCTTCTTCTGGCCCGCAAGCCAGGCCATCGTGCAGTCGCTGCAGACCGAGGATGCCTTCGGCACTTCCACCGTCTGGGTCGGGCTGGACAATTTCGTCGCGCTGTTCGAGGACGCGGCCTACCTCGAATCGTTCAAGGTCACGGCGCTCTTCTCGGTGCTCGTGGCTGGCCTGGGCATCGCCGTGTCGCTGGTGTTGGCCGTGTTCGCCGACCGCATCCTGCGCGGCTCCCTGGTCTACAAGACCTTTCTGATCATTCCCTATGCCGTCGCGCCCGCCGTGGCCGGCGTGCTGTGGGTGTTCATGTTCTCGCCGAGCATCGGCATCGTGGCCTACGGCCTGCGCGGCCTGGGCTACGACTGGAACCACCTGCTCAACTCCGGCCACGCGCTCACGCTGATCGTCGTGGCCGCAGTCTGGAAGCAGATCTCCTACAACTTCCTCTTCTTCCTCGCCGGCCTGCAGTCCATCCCCAAGGCGCTGATCGAGGCCGCCGCCATCGACGGCGCGGGTCCCGTGCGCCGCTTCCTGTCCATCCAGCTCCCGCTGCTGTCGCCCACCACGTTCTTCCTGCTGGTCATCAACGTGGTCTACGCCTTCTTCGACACCTTCGCCATCGTGCACGCCACGACCGAGGGC
Organism: uncultured Pseudorhodoferax sp.; assembly: GCA_913776795.1. Next base: position 2,376 of record CAJYRH010000352.1, read on the forward strand.
GGCCCGGGCCGCGACACCTCCATCCTGGTCTACAAGGTCTGGCACGACGGCTTCAAGGCGCTGGACCTCGGGGGCTCGGCGGCCCAGTCGGTGGTGTTGATGGCCATCGTCGTGGTGCTGACCGTCATCCAGTTCCGCTATGTCGAGAAGAAAGTGAACTACTAGCATGGTGGAGCGCCGCCCCGTCCTGACGCTGCTGTCGCACCTGGTCCTGGTGCTGGGCATCCTGATCGTTGCCTTCCCGATCTACCTGGCCTTCGTGGCCTCCACGCACACGCGCGACGAGATCGTGCAGGTGCCCATGCCGATCACGCCCGGCAGCCACATGGTGGAGAACTACACCGCGGCGCTGACCGGCACCGGCTCCACCCAGGGTTCTGCTGCGCCGGTCGGCCGCATGATGTGGGTGAGCCTGGTGACCGCCCTGGTCATCAGCCTCGGAAAGATCGCGATCTCGCTGTTGTCGGCATTCGCGATCGTCTATTTCCGCTTCCCGTTCAAGAAGCTCGTCTTCTGGATGATCTTCATCACGCTGATGCTGCCGGTGGAGGTACGCATCCTGCCCACCTACAAGGTCCTGTCGGACCTGAACATGCTCAACACCTATGCCGGGCTCACGGTGCCGCTGATCGCCTCGGCCACGGCCACCTTTTTGTTCCGGCAGTTCTTCCTGACCGTGCCCGATGAACTGGTCGAGGCCGCGCGCATCGACGGCGCCGGGCCCATGCGCTTCTTCAAGGACGTGCTGGTGCCGCTGTCGCAGACCTCCATCGCCGCGCTGTTCGTCATCCAGTTCATCTACGGCTGGAACCAGTACCTGTGGCCGCTGCTGGCAACGACCACCGAGGACATGTACCCCATCGTCATCGGCATCAAGCGCATGATCGCCAGCGGCGACGCGGCCACCGACTGGAACATCATCATGGCCACGGCCATCCTGGCAATGCTGCCGCCGGCGCTGGTCGTGGTGCTGATGCAGAAGTGGTTCGTCAAGGGCCTGGTCGACACCGAGAAGTAAGAAGCACACATGGCCTCCATTTCCATCCGCAAGCTGATCAAGCGCTACGGCCACGGCGCCAAGGCGTTGCAGGTCATCCACGGCGTCGACGCCGAAATCAAGGATGGCGAGTTCGTCGTCATCGTCGGCCCCTCGGGCTGCGGCAAGTCCACGCTGTTGCGCATGGTCGCCGGCCTGGAGGAGGTCAGCGAGGGCGAGATCGCCATCGGTCCGCGCGTGGTCAACGACGTGGAACCCGCCGAGCGGTACATCGCAATGGTGTTCCAGAACTACGCGCTGTACCCGCACATGACGAACTTCGACAACATGGCCTACGGGCTGAAGATCGCCAAGGTGCCCAAGGAGGAGATCCGCCAGCGCGTGGACAAGGCCGCCAAGATCCTGGAGCTCACGCACCTCCTGGACCGCAAGCCGCGCCAGCTCTCCGGCGGCCAGCGCCAGCGCGTCGCCATGGGCCGCGCCATCGTGCGCCAGCCGCAGGTCTTCCTGTTCGACGAGCCGCTGTCCAACCTGGATGCCAAGCTGCGTGCCCAGACCCGCCTGGAGATCCAGAAGCTGCACAACGAGCTGGGCATCACTTCCCTGTTCGTCACGCACGACCAGGTCGAGGCCATGACGCTGGCCCAGCGCATGATGGTCATGAACGCCGGCCGCATGGAACAGTTCGGCACGCCCGAGGAGGTCTACCACCGGCCGGCCACGACCTTCGTGGCCAGCTTCATCGGCTCGCCGCCCATGAACCTCATCGAAGGCCGGGCCGAGGGCACGCGCTTCGTCGTCGGCGAGCAGCGCCTGGCTTTGCCGCAGGCTGCGCCCCGCGATGGCGCGCTGGTGCTGGGCCTGCGACCCGAACATGCCGAGCTGCGCGCTGACGGCGCCTGGCACCTGGTGGTCGAAGCGGTCGAGATGCTGGGCGCCGAACGCCTGGTCTACGGCCGGGTGGGCCAGAGCCTGTTCACCGTGCGCCAGGACGCCATGCTGGAGGCGCCGCGCATCGGCGACACCGTGGCGGTGGGCGTGCCGGCTGCACAACTGCACTGGTTCGACACCGAAACCCGCCAACGGCTGTGATGGCCGCGCGCTGGCCTTATCCCGACTGGGTCGCCCACCGGGGCGCCGGCAAGCTGGCGCCCGAGAACACGCTGGCCGCGTTCCGCCTGGGAGCAGCGCACGGCTACCGCATGTTCGAGTGCGACGTGAAGCTCAGCGCCGACGGCGTGCCCTTCCTGCTGCACGACGCGACGCTGGAGCGCACCACCAATGGCCAGGGCCAGGCCGGTGACAAAACCTGGGACGAACTCTCCCGGCTCGACGCTGGCGGCTGGCACTCCCGTGCGTACGCCGGTGAGCCGCTGCCCACGCTGGCCGGCGTGGCCCGCTATTGCCAGGCCAATGGCCTGCTGCTGAACATCGAGATCAAGCCGACACCGGGCACCGAGGCCGCCACCGGCGCTGCCGTGGCCGACGCGGCAGCCGCGCTGTGGGCCGGGCAGGCCGTGCCGCCTTTGCTGACG
>CAJYRH010000353.1 GCA_913776795.1 uncultured Pseudorhodoferax sp.
CCGCGCGCCGCGCCATCCTGCGCACGCACATCGTCCACGGGCGTCTGCACCAGCGCCTCGCGCAGCGCAGCCTGCAGATCGCCCCGCCACAGCGCGCGCACGCCGCCCATGGCCACGTAGTTGCCCACGCCGGGCGCGAACACCGGGTTGGCCTGGGACAGTTCGGTCAGCATGGCCTCGGGCAGCTTGGTCACGCGCGCCATGGCCGGGATGCGCATCACGCGGATCTCGGCCTCGGGCAGCGCATAGCAGGCGTCGGCGATCAGGCCCGAGGTGATGAAGCCGCCCGACAGCGCCTGGTCGTACACCAGCCCGATCACGCGGTGGCCACGGCGCCGCGCCAGGTCGATCGCCATGCCCAGGTGCGCCATCGCGCGGTTGATGCCCAGCAGCTCGTCGCGCCGGCGCAGCTGCTGGCCCTGCGTGTCGATCAGCAGCACGATGGGCTGGCCCGGGTGCCGGGCGATGGTGTCCAGCACCACGCGGGCCTGGGCCAGCGCGAGCGCCACGCCGATGGCCGCGTGGCCCTTGGTGCCGACCACCGTGATGGGCGCGCCGTCGAGCTGCGCCGTGCCGTGCAGGAAGTCGCCCTCGGCCTGGATGCCGTGGCCGGGGCCGAACAGGGTGGTGGCGAGATTGTTCCAGTCAGTGGCCATGGCCATCGCTCCTTGCGCTGCGTGTCACCTGCAAGGCACGGCACCGGCCTGCAGGCAGAGGTTCGAGAGGCCGCGGAGCAGGCCATGCCAGCAGACGCGGCGCAACGGGCTCTGCCCGGGCGCTCGCGGCGCCCCCTGCAGGGGGTGTCGGACTTCTACGCGAAGTGAGAAGGCCAAACGGGGGTGACGTCATTCAGTCGAGCTTGATGTTGGCGGCCTTGACCACGCCGGCCCAGCGCGTGATCTCGGCCTGCACGTAGTCGCCAAACTGCGCCGGCGTGAGCGTGCCGAACAGTGCGCCGTTGCTGGCCCACACCGCGCGGATCTCGTCGGCCGCGCCGGCCTTCCTGACCTCCTCGACCATGCGCGCCTGCGCTTCGGCCGGCGTGCCCTTGGGCGCCCACAGGCCGTACCAGGTGGTCACCTTGTAGTCGGGCAGGCCGACTTCGGCCGCGCAGGGCACGTCGGGCAGCGAGGGGTTGCGCTGGGCACCGGCCACCATCAGCGCCTTGATGCGGCCACCCTTGATGTGCGCGGCCGAAGAGCCCAGGCCGTCGAACATCATGTCCACGTTGCCCGAGATCAGGTCCTGCAGCGCCGGGCCCGCGCCGCGGTAGGGGATGTGGGTGATGAAGGTGCCGGTCTGCAGCTTGAACAGCTCGCCCGCCAGGTGGTGCGAGGTGCCGCCGCCGGCCGAGGCGTAGTTGAGCTTGCCCGGGTTCTTCTTGAGGTCCGCCAGGAAGCTCTTGAAATCCGGCGCCGTCACGCGCTTGGGATTGACCACCAGCACCTGGGGCACCTCGGCCAGCAGCGCCAGCGGCACGAAGTCGCGCTGCAGGTCGTAGTCCAGCTTGGGATAGACCGAGGGCGCGATGGCGTGGTGGATGGCGCCCATGAACAGCGTGTAGCCGTCGGGCTGCGCACGCGCGGCGATGGTCGCGCCCAGCGTGCCGCCGGCGCCGCCGCGGTTGTCCACGATCAGCTGCTTGCCGGTCTGCTTGGCGAACTGGGCCGACAGCGGCCGCGCGAACGCGTCGGTGCCGCCGCCGGCCGGGAACGGCACGACCAGCGTGACGGGCTTGGTGGGCCAGCCGGATTGGGCGCGGGCGCCCAGGCTGGCGAGGGTGAAGCCGGCGGCGCCGGCACGCAGCAGGCTGCGGCGATGGAAAAGCGTGTGCATGGGTCTTGTCTCCGGTCGTTGTTGAACTCAATGTGCGTCGGTGCCGTCATGCGCACGCAGCGCGTGCAGCGCTGCCACGTCCATGGCAGGCACGCGCTGCGCGTCGGCCACGCCCAGGCGTTCCCACAGCCGCATGGCGTCGTCGTGGACGCCGTCGTTCCAGTCGGCTTCGGGCACGGCGGCCAGCCGGGCCGCCAGCAGCGCATGCTCGGCCTCCAGCGCCTGCAGCGTCACGGGCCGCGGCCGGGCCAGCGCCGCGATGGCGGCGCCGCGGAAGGCCGCCACGTCGTCCTCCACCAGCGCATCGCAGTCGCCCGTGAGCCAGCGGTGCTTGCCGCCGCTCGTGCGCCAGACCAGCGCGCGGTCGCGCGCGTCGTACTCGTCCACACCGTGCGAGGCCTCGATCACTTCGGGTCCGGACATCGCCAGCCGGCCCACGTCGCTCATGACCACCTGGTCGGCGCAGCGCGCCACGATGCCCATGCCGCCGAAGCAGCCGTTGGCGCCACCGATCAGCACCACCACCGGGATGCCGGCCGCGCGCACGTCGAGCACGGCGCGCATGACCTCGGAGACGGCGATCAGCCCCGCGTTGGCCTCGTGCAGCCGCACGCCGCCCGACTCGGCCAGCAGCAGCACACCGGCCGGCCGGTCGCGCAGCGCGCGCCGCAGCAGGCCCACGAGCTTGGCACCGTGCACCTCGCCCACGCCGCCGCCCATGAACGCGCCTTCCTGCGCGGCGACGAAGACCGTCTGGCCGCCGAGCAGGGCACGGCCGATGGCCACGCCGTCGTCGAAGGCCGAGGGCACGCCCAGCTGCGCCAGGTGTGGGCTGGTCAGCCGCTCGGCCGGCGGCAGCCATTCGTGGAAGCTGCCGGCGTCCAGCAGCCCGGCCAGGCGCTCGCGCGCTGTGCATTCGGCGTAGCTGATCATGGTTGCGCTCCGTTCGGCAGTGCGGCCACGGCCTGGTCCAGCCGCAGGCTCACGACGGCGGGCGTGGCGCCCATGTCGTTGACCGAGACGCGCACGCCGGCCAGCCGGTGGCGGCTGTAGAAATCGTCCATGACGGCCTGCCAGATCGGCGCGAAGCCGCGCGCCGAGGTCTCCACGCGCACGCAGCATTGCGCATCGGCCGTCGCCTCCAGCAAGACCTCGAGGTTGCCGGAGCCGACCACGCCGACCAGCACCGGCGCGAAGGCGCCGGCGGGCTGTCCGCCGGCGTACGAGAAATCGAGGGCTTCGACCCCCGCCGGGATGTCGCTCATCGCTGCCTCACCAGTTGCGGAATCGTTTGGGCGGCTGGTACAGCCCGCCCGAGGCGCGCACCAGGTCGCGCATGCTGCGCGCGGCCAGCAGGTTGCGCGTGGCCTCACGCGGGTCGATGCCCAGGTCGGCCGACCGCTGGATGATCCTGCGGTCGCGCAGGTTCTCCACCATGCGCTTGTCCCTGGCCAGCCCCACCGCCGTGTACCCCGCCACGCCGCGGATGGCCTGCGCGCGCTCCTCATCACTCCTGCACAGCAGCAGGTTGGCGATGCCCTCCTCGGTCAGCACATGCGTCACGTCCTCGCCGTAGACCATGATGGGCGGCAGCGCCATGCCCGCCTGCTCCTGCAGCGTCCAGGCATCGAGCCGCTCGACGAAGGCCGGTTGCATGTGCTCGCGGAAGGTCTCCACCATCTGCACGACCAGCTTCTGCCCGCGCGGCGTGCCGGCCGCGCCGCCCTTGCCTGCGCGCGCCTCGGCACCGGCCTTCAGCCACGCCGCACTGGCATGGCGCCGGCCGCGCGCGTCGGCCCCCATGTTGGGCGCGCCGCCGAAGCCGGCGATGCGGCCCAGCGTGGCGGTGGAGCTGTTGCCGTCCAGGTCCATCTGCAGCGTGGAGCCGATGAACAAATCGCAGGCGTAGTGGCCGGCCGCCTGGCAGAAGGCGCGGTTGCTGCGCAGGCTGCCGTCGGGGCCCGTGAAGAACACGTCGGAGCGCGCGCGGATGTAGTCCTCCATGCCCAGCTCGGAGCCGAAGGAATGCACCGACTGCACCCAGCCCGCCTCGATGGCCGGGATCAGCGCCGGGTGCGGGTTCAGCGCCCAGTGCTGGCAGATCTTGCCCTTGAGGCCCAGCTGCTCGCCGTAGGTGGGCAGCAGCAGCTCGATGGCCGCGGTGTCGAAGCCGATGCCGTGGTTGAGCCGCTGCACGCCGTACGCGGCGTAGATGCCCTTGATCGCCATCATGGCCATCAGCACCTGGATCTCGCTGATCTGCGCCGGGTCGCGCGTGAACAGCGGCTCGATGAAGTTCGGCGTGGGCGCCTGCACGACGAAGCCGACCCAGTCGGCCGGGATGTCGATGCGCGGCAGCCTGGTGGTGCGGCCATCGACGAGCTCGTTGACCTGCGCGATCAGGATGCCGCCCGAGAAGGCCGTGGCCTCGGCGATGGCCGGCGTGTCCTCGGTGTTGGGGCCCGTGTAGAGGTTGCCCTCGGCATCTGCCGCATGCGCTGCGACCAGCGCCACCTGCGGCGTGAGGTCGACGAAGTAGCGCGCGAACAGCTCCAGGTAGGTGTGGATGGCGCCAATCGCGATGCGCCCGCCCGAGGCCATGCGTGCCAGCCGTGCGCCCTGCGGGCCCGAGAAGCTGAAGTCCAGCCTGGCGGCGATGCCGTTCTCGAAGAGGTCCAGGTGCTCGGGCAGCGCCAGCACCGACTGCACCATGTGCAGGCCGTGCACGCGCGCCGGGTCCAGCTGCACCAGCGCCTTGGCCAGGAAGTCGGCCTGCTTCTGGTTGTTGCCCTCCAGGCAGACGCGGTCGAAGGGTTCGAGCACGGCGTGCAACAGGTCGCCGATGGCGTCTGCCGCCACCACCTTGCCGCGCAGCTGCGGGCCGAGTGCCTGGGCGGCGCGCGCCAGGCGGGCGCTGCGCTGCTGCGCGCGGGTGTTCCAGTCGTTGGGTTTCATGGGCGTCTTCTTGCCAGGCTGGGGGAACGATACGCAGTGGCCCGCGGCCCATCAATCAAGCGGCGGCCCCGACCGTTACGCGTGGAGGAACGGTCGGGGCGCTGCCGCTCAGGGCGCCGGCAGCAGCGTGGCCGAGACGCCGGCCGCCGCGGCCTTGGCGTTGGCCGCGTCGATGGCGCCGTAGTAGCCGCCCGCGACCAGCGCATCGGCCGCGGCACCGAACCTGGCCAGGTAGTCGGCCCGGCCGCTGTACAGCTCGGACAGCGCGGCGCGCCGGTCGCCCGCGGCGCGCGTGGCCGCGTCCACCGCCAGCGGCAGCGCGCTGCCGGCCGAGGCGCAGCTCTCGCCCTCGGCATGGCCCGGGCCGCGCACGTTCCAGCCGGTGTAGGTGGCCAGCGGCACCGCCACCTCGGGCATGCGCAGCCCCCCCAGCTCGTTGCCGTTGGCGTCGACGCGCGGCACCAGCACGCTGTAGCCCCGCGCCAGGTCGACCGCAGGCGCGGGTGCGCGGTAGTCGGTCACGAACACCTGGCTGTGGCGGGCCAGCGGCGCGTTCAGGGCCAGCGGCGTGGCCGCCGCGCCATCGGGCACGCTGATGGCCGACAGGTCGGGCCAGCCCATGGCCGCTGCGGTGGGCAGCACGGCCGTGCCGGCGGCGATGGTGGGATGGCTGGACGGCGGCGGCGCGGTGTTGCGCACCACCCAGGCCTCCAGCGCGGGCACCAGCGCACGCTCCACCTGGGCCATGCTGACCGGGCTGTTCGCGAAGCGGCAGGTGGCGCCCGCGGCCGGCTGCGTGAACACGCCCGTCGTCACGCCCGCCCCGCCGCCATGCCCGGTACCCAGCACCAGGTAGTAGCGCACGTTGTCGGGCAGCGTGAGGTCGCGGCCGGCGCCGTTGGTCACCACCAGCGAGGCCCGGCCGCCCCACCATTCGTAGCTGCCGTCCACCTGCATGATCTTGGGGCAGGTGCTGCTCTGCAGGCAGCGGCGCAGCAGGCCGTCGGTGGCGCCGCTCACGGGGTCGGTGGTCACGTTGTAGGCGAACGGGAACTGGTCGCCCACCATGAAGTGGTCCTCGTGCTGCTTGGACCAGCGGCCGGGCTGCGCGAAGCGCTCGTTGATCCAGGTGCGCCGCGCGGCCGGGATCAGCGCCATCATGCCGTCGAACACCGGCTTGCCCGCGCTGTCCTTGTTGAAGCCCTGGTACAGGAAGTCGCGCAGGAAGCGGCCCGACTGCGACAGGCCCTCCCCGAGCGCGATGTCGAAGTTGGTGGACGGATTGGCCGCGCAGTTGCTGCCGGCCGCGCACACCGCGGCCTTGAGGTCGGCCACCGGGTTGGCGTTGCCCTGCGCGTCGGCCGCGTCGTGCTTCAGAAAACTCACGAGGTCGCGCACCGCCGCGAAGCCCACGCCCAGCACCTTGGGGTCCTTGGCGCGGTAGGTGAAGTTGTAGATGGTGCCCGCGTCGGGCGCCTGGCTGCCGCCCTGCGCGTCGGGCACGCTGGCCGGCGCGGTGAAGCGCACCGACACGGAGCCGTTGGCGTTGGTCACGTACTCCCAGTCGGTCACGGGCGCGGAGGGCGAGGCATAGGTCTGCTGCCCGGCCGCGTTGTAGTAGGTCTGCCGCGCCGTCAACACCACCTCGGAGCGGTCCGTCAGCGAGGCGGGTGGGTAGTTCAGCGGCAGGTTGGGCACGCCCGCGAAGTCGGGCACGTACTCCTCGCGCGCCAGGCCGGTGATGGAACTGCCGTCGGCGTTGCGCGCTGTCGGGAAGGCCGTGCCCAGCGTGGCGCTGGCGCCGTTGCCGGTTTGCGCCACATCGCCCTGCCAGCCGCTCCAGACCACGGTGTAGCCCTGGCGCAGCAGCGACGGGAAGTCGGCCGCCGGCGCAGCGCCCGTGGCCAGCGCGCCGCCGCCGACGAACAGGTTCTGCGCCAGCTTGTTGCCGCGGTTGACCA
>CAJYRH010000354.1 GCA_913776795.1 uncultured Pseudorhodoferax sp.
CCTGGTCGAGCCGGCGGCGCTGGTCGCCCACTTCCAGACGCATCCGCCCGAGGGCTTCACGCCCCTGGCGGGGCTGGCGGCGCCCGCCTTCGAGGCGCCCTTCGACCTGCTCACCACGGCCGACGACGACTTCAAGGCGCGGCTGCGCAGCCTGCCGCTGTACCGGCACTGGTCGCGCTGGCTGCGCGTGCGCACGGGGTTCGTCGGCACCACGGTGACGGAGTACGCGCCGCTGCCGGCGCAGCGCAGCGCGGCCGACTTGGCAGGCGACGTCCGGGGCCTGCTGGGCCGGCGCTGGCCGTTGGCGATCATCAAGGACATCCCGCGGCAGTCGCCGCTGCTCCCCGACGCCGACAACGCCCATGCCCAGGCGCTGGCCCAGGCCTGCACCGACCAGGGCTTCCTGCTGGTCGAAGGGCAGGCGCTGGCCTACGTGCCCATCGTCTTTGCCAGCATCGACGGCTACCTCGCGGGGCTGTCATCCAGCCGCCGGCAGAACCTGCGGCGCAAGCTGCGCAGCCGCGCCCAGGTGGCGGTGCAGGTGATCCCCGCGGGCAGCGCAGTGTTCGACGACGCACGCATCGCGGCCTACTACGCGCTGTACGAAGGCGTCTATGCGCAAAGCGAGGTGCACTTCGACCGGCTCACGCTGCCGTTCTTCGCGGCGCTGCTGCGCGATGCGGGCTCCAACGGCATCGTCTTCGAATACCGCCACCGCCAGACCGGCGCACTGCTGGGCTGGAACCTGTGCTACGCGCACGCAGGCCGGCTCGTGGACAAGTACATCGGCCTGGCCTACCCCGCGGCGCGCGAGCTCAACCTGTACTTCCTGAGCTGGATCGAGAACCTGGAGTACGCGCTGGCGCAGGGACTCAGCCACTACGTCGCGGGCTGGACCGACCCGGAGGTCAAGCGCAGCCTGGGCGCGCGCTTCACGTTCACGCAGCACGCGGTCTACGTGCGCCAGCCGCTGCTGCGGGCGCTGGCGCGTCGCCTGGTGGGGCGCTTCGAGAGCGACCGGCAATGGCGTGAACAGGCAGGGGTGCCATGACCAGACCAGCCCTGCCGCCGGTGGTGCTGGACCTGGACGGCGCGGTGCGCCCGGTGCCGGGCGAGCGCCGCCTGGCGCTGGCCGATTGGCAGGAACGTCTGCGCTTTGGCTGCAGCCTCGCCGCGCTGCGCGGCTTCGCGGCCACGCTCGAGCGCGACCTGCCCTCTTTTGCCACACATGGCACGGTGTTCCTGGGCAGCGGCGATTTCCACCACCTCAGCTGGCCGCTGGTGGCGCGCTGCATCGCAGCCCGCGCCCACCAGGCCGCGCGGCCGCTGCGCGTGGTGGTGCTGGACAACCACCCGGACAACATGCGTTTCCCGTTCGGCGTGCACTGCGGCTCCTGGGTGCGGCGCGTGGCGCTGCTGCCCGCGGTGTCGCAGGTGCATGTGGCGGGCATCACCTCCACCGACATCGGCAACGGCCATGCCTGGGAGAACTACCTCGCGCCGCTGCGCGCCGGCAAGCTCACCTACTGGCAGGCCGGCGTGGACACGGACTGGGCGCGCTGGCTCGGCGTGGCGCGCGCGGTGCGCCGCTTCGACGACCTGGCGCAGCTGGCCGACGCGCTGGCGGCGCACCTGCGCAGCACGCCGCAGCCCACCTACCTCAGCATCGACAAGGACGTGTTCGCGCCCGAGGTCGTGCACACCAACTGGGACCAGGGCCGCATGACCGAGGCGCAGGCGCTGCAGGTCACCGGCGCGCTGCGTGGCCAGCTGGTGGGAAGCGACGTCACGGGCGACGTGTCGGCCCACCGGTACGCCACTGCCTGGAAGCGCTGGCTCAGCGTGCGCGACGGGCAGGACACCGCACTGCCCGCGCAGCCGCTCGCCGACTGGCAGGCCGCGCAGCACGCGCTGAACCTGCGGCTGTCTGCGGCCATCTCTGCCGCCAGCGCCTGAGGCAGCACCACCGAGGACGCCCGCCGCCATGCTGGACACGCTCATCGACCGCCTGCTGCGCCACGCCTTCACGCCGCTGGTCCGCCATGGCCTGCTGGAGGTGGTGACGCCCGTGGGCCGCCTGCTCGCATTCGGCGACGGCGGCTCGCCGCACGCGCGCCTGCGCCTCACCGACCGGCGCGCCGTGTTCGCGCTGCTGCGCGATCCGGACCTGCAGTTCGGGGAACTGTTCATGCAGGAGCGCCTGCGGGTCGAGCGCGGCACCGTCTACGACGTGCTGGAGCTCGTCCTGCGCGGCGCGCGCGAGGTTCCGGCGCGCCCCTTCGTGCGCATGCTGGACGCCTGGCGCATGCGCCTGCGCCCGCTGCTGCAGCGCAACCAGCGTCGGCGCGCGCGCGCCAACGTGGCGCACCACTACGACCTGGACGACCGGCTCTACCGCCTGTTCCTCGACGCGGACCGCCAATACTCCTGCGCCTACTTCGCGCGCGGAGACGAAAGCCTCGAGGAGGCGCAGCTGGCCAAGAAGCGCCACATCGCCGCCAAGCTGCTGGTCGAGCCCGGCCAGCGCGTGCTGGACATCGGCTGCGGCTGGGGCGGCATGGCGCTGTA
>CAJYRH010000355.1 GCA_913776795.1 uncultured Pseudorhodoferax sp.
GCTCGCGCGGGATGCCGGGGCCGGTGTCGGCCACCTCGACCTGCACGCCGCCCTGCGCACCACCTGCGCCGCGCAGCAGCCGCACGGCGATCTCGCCGCCCTCGGGCGTGTGGCGGATGGCGTTGTCCAACAGGTTGGTCAGCACGCGCTCGATCATGCCGAGGTCGGCGTGCACCACCGGCAGGCCGGGCGCGATGTCGGCCACCAGCCGCTGGCGGCGCGCCTCGGCGGCCAGCTCGAACTTCTGGAACACGTCCTGCACCAGGTCGGCCAGCGCGAAGCGCTCCTTCTCGGGCTGCACCACGCCGTATTCCAGGCGCGCCAACTCGAACAGCTCCTGCGCGAGCCGGCCGACCTTGCGGCTCTGGCCCAGCGCGATGTCCAGGTAGCGGCGGCGTTCCTCGGCGTCCAGCAGGTCGGCCTTCATGCGCAGCGTCTCCAGGTAGCCGTGCAGCGAGGTCAGCGGCGTGCGCAGGTCGTGCGAGATGTTGGCGAACAGCTCGCGGCGCTGCTGGTCCTGGGCCGACAGCGCCTTCCACTGCGCGTGCACGCGCTGCCCCATGCGCGCGAAGGCCTGGCCCAGCGCGCCGATCTCGTCGTCGCGCGCGGCCGACGCCTCCAGCGCCGGGGTGTGGCCCAGTGCGTCGGCCCCGCCGTGCTCGGCCTCCTGCACGGCCGCGGTGAGCCGGCGCAGCGGCCGCGTGATGAAGTGGAACGCCACCAGCCCCGCCAAGAGGCCCAGCAGCGCCACCAGCGCCATGGCCCACAGCGTGGTGCGCAGCGCCGAGCCGGCGGCCAGGCGGGCGCTGATGGCGTCGCGGTTCTCGCCCGACAGCACCACGTAGACATAGCCGGCCGCGCGCCCGTCCACCTGCAGCGGCGCGGCGCTGAAGACCTTGGCGGCACCCGGGCTGCGCGGGTCCTCGCCCAGCACCGGCAGCGCGGCGCCGGCCAGCAGGCGGCGCACCGGCGCCAGGTCGACGCGCTCGGCCTTCAGGTGGCCGGGCGGCGCGGCCTGGCCCACGATGCGGCCGTCGGCGTCGAGCAGGTAGACCTCCACGCTGGGGTTCACGGCCATCAGCATGTCGAACAGCCGGCGCACGGCTGCGGGATCCAGCCCGCCCTGCCGCATCAGCTCGGCATGGCCGGCGATGTGCGCAGCCAGGCCCAGCGACAGGCGCTGCGTTACCTCGCGCTCCTGCCGCTCGCTGCTGGCCATCTGCAGCCAGGCCGACACGACCGAGCAGGCCAGCAGCAGCACGGCGAACACCAGCGACAGACGGCGCGACAGCGTCCTCATGCGGCCGGGTCCGCGGCGGCCTCGGCATCGCCGGCCACCAGCCGGTAGCCCCGGCCCCATACCGTGAGGATGCGGCGCGGCTGCGCCGGGTCGGCCTCGATCTTGGTGCGCAGCCGGTTGATGTGGGTGTTGACGGTGTGCTCGTAGCCGTCGTGCTGGTAGCCCCAGACCTTGTTGAGCAGCTCCAGCCGCGAGAACACGCGGCCCGGGTGCCGCGCGAAGAAGTGCAGCAGGTCGAACTCGCGCGGGGTCAGCTCGATGGGCCTGCCCTCGACCTGCACCTCGCGCGTGACCGGGTCCAGTCCCACGGCGCCGACCTCCAGCCGGCCCGACTCCACGCGTGCGCTGCGCGCCATGGCCTCGCTGCGCCGCAGCAGCGCACGCACGCGCGCCACCAGTTCAAGCACCGAGAAGGGCTTGGCCAGGTAGTCGTCGGCGCCCAGCTCCAGGCCCAGGATGCGGTGCACCTCGCTGGAGCGCGCGCTGGTGATGATGATGGGCGTGTAGCGGCCCACCCCGTGCTCGGCGCGCGCGGCGCGGCAGATCTCCAGCCCGTCCACGCCGGGCAGCATGAGGTCGAGCACCAGCGCGTCCCAGCGCCCGGCCTGCAGCGCGCCCAAACCGGCGTGGCCGTCGGCCGCGTGCGTGACGGCATAGCCCTCGTCGGCCAGGTGCATGCGCATCAGCTCGGCGATGTGGGCGTCGTCCTCGACGATCAGTACGCGCTTGGGGGTGTCCATGGGGCCTGGATTGTGGAACCAAGCGGCGCGGCGAGTTGTCACGATTCATTGAACATTCCGTGATGAAACGGAAAGCGGCTGGCGCCCACACTGCGCCCCATGCCGAAACACCTGCGCCCCACCGACGGACCAGTCCACCCCGGCTGGCTGCGCGCCTGCCACTGGCTCAACGCGCTGGCGGTGCTGGTGCTGGTGGCCAGCGGCTGGCGCATCTACAACGCCGCGCCGTTCTTCCCGTTCGAGTTTCCCAAGGCGCTGACGCTGGGCGGCTGGCTGGGCGGTGCGCTGCAATGGCATTTCGCGGCCATGTGGCTGCTGGCCGCCAACGGGCTGGTGTACCTGGCGCTGAACCTGGCCACCGGGCGCCTGGTGCGCAAATTCTTCCCTTTGAGCCCGGCCGGCATCTGGCGCGATTTGCAAGCCGCGCTGCGCGGCGCGCTGGCCCACGCCGACCCCCGCCACTACAACAGCGTGCAGCGCGCGGCCTATCTGTTCGTGTGGCTGGACACCGTGCTGCTGGTGCTGTCGGGTCTGGTGCTCTGGAAGTCGGTGCAGTTCGGCCTGCTGCGCGACCTGCTGGGCGGCTACGAGTTCGCCCGCCGCATCCACTTCGTGGCCATGGCGGGGCTTGTCGGCTTCGTCGGTGTGCACTTGGTGATGGTGGCGCTGGTGCCCCGCACGCTGCTGGCCATGCTGAGCGGCCGCCACGCCACCACGGCCAACACCGCTGCCCAGGAGGCCGCATGAAGATCTTCCGCCGCCCCACCTTGCCCGGCATCGACGCCGAGGCGGCCCTGTCCGAGGCCCGCCGCCTGATCGGCCGTCGCATCGAACAACCCGCCCGCCGCGCCTTCCTGCAACGCACGCTGACGCTGGGCGGCCTGTCCATGCTGACGGGCTGCAGCATCAGCGACAACGCCGGCGTGGAGGCCGCGCTCACGCGTGTCTCGCAGTTCAACGACCGGGTGCAGGGCTGGATCTTCGACCCGAACCAGCTGGCGCCGACCTACCCGGAATCGATGATCACGCGGCCCTTTCCGTTCAACGCCTACTACGGCGAAGACGAGATCCGGCAGGTGGACGAAGCCAGCTGGCGGCTCGACGTCACGGGCCTGGTGGCCGACAAGCGCCGCTGGACGCTGGCCGAGCTGCGCGCGATGCAGCAGACCGACCAGGTCACGCGCCACATCTGCGTGGAAGGCTGGAGTGCCATCGGCAAGTGGGGCGGCGTGCGCTTCTCCGATTTCCTGGCCCGCGTCGGCGCGGACACCAGCGCGAAGTACATCGGTTTCAAGTGTGCGGACGACTACCACACCAGCATCGACATGGCCACGGCGCTGCACCCGCAGACGCTGATGGCGTTGAGCTACGACGGCGCGCCGCTGCCACCCAAATACGGCTTTCCGATGAAGCTGCGCATGCCCACCAAGCTGGGCTACAAGAACCCCAAACACATCCAGGCGATCTTCGTGACCAACACGAACCCTGGCGGCTACTGGGAAGACCAGGGCTACAACTGGTTCGGAGGCAGTTGAGGGCAGCCGCCCGCAACGCTTGCGAAACGCGTGGCCGCGTTCACGGTGAACCGGCCCGATCCAACCACCCCCACCTTTCACCCACCTCAAGGACGACACCATGAACAAGTTCACCACCACCCTGCTCGCCGCCTTCATCGCCGTCGGCTCGGTTTCCGCATTCGCTGCCGACGAAATGAAGAAGGACGGCATGGCCAAAGACAGCATGGCCAAGGACGGCATGAAGAAGGATTCCATGGCCAAGGACGGCATGATGAAGAAGGACGCGATGGGCAAGGACGCCATGGCGAAGGACAGCATGGCGAAAGACGGCATGGCCAAGGACGGCATGAAGAAGTAAGCCCGGCCCGCCTGAACTACCGGCACCGCCAGCACCGCCTTCACCGCCACGAGGACGCCCATGGACTATTTCATCCTGTCGTACCTGGCCGGGGTGCTGACGCTGTTTGCGCCCTGCATCCTGCCGGTCGTGCCCTTCGTGTTCGCACGGGCCGACCAGCCGTTCCGCACGAGCGGCCTGCCGCTGCTCGCGGGCATGGCGCTGAGCTTTGCCGCGGTGGCCTCGCTGGGCGCCTTCGTCGGCGACTGGGCCATCCAGGCCAACGAGTACGGCCGCATCGCCGCCATGGTGGTGCTGTCCGCCATGGGCGCCATGCTCATCGCACCGCGGCTGGCGGCGCTGGCCGCACGCCCGCTGGTGGCGCTGGGCAACCGGCTGTCGGACGCGGCATCGCGGCCCGCCGGCGGCGCGGGCAGCGCGGCCGCCTCCTCCATGTTGCTCGGCGCAGCCACCGGGCTGCTCTGGGCGCCCTGCGCCGGGCCGGTGCTGGGGCTGATCCTCACCGGCGCCGCACTGCAGGGCCCGTCCGTCCACACCTCGCTGCTGTTGCTGGCCTATGCGGCAGGTGCCGTCAGTGCGCTGGCCGTGCTGCTGGTGCTCGGGCAACGCACCTTTGCCGCGCTGCAGCGCCGCATGCACCTCGGCGAGAGCCTGCGCAAGGCCGTCGGCGTGGCCGTGCTGGCCGGCGTGGCCGCCATCGCGCTGGGGCTGGACACCGGCACGCTGGCCGAACGCTCGCTGCCCGGCGCCAATGGGCTGGAGCAGCGCCTGATCGACCGGCTCCGGCCGCGTGCCGAGAGTGCGTCCGCAGACCTGGCGCCCGGCGGCTTCCTGCGGGTGCAGGCGCCGGCCCCGCCGCCGCGCCTGAACCTGCCGGAACTGGGCGCGATGCCGCCGCTGGACGGCGCCGTCGGATGGCTCAATTCGCCCGCGCTGTCGGCGCAGGGCCTGCGCGGCAAGGTGGTGCTGGTCGACTTCTGGACCTTCGGCTGCATCAACTGCCGCAATGCCCTGCCGCATGTGCGCGAATGGCATCGCAAGTACAAGGACCAGGGGCTGGTGGTGGTGGGCGTGCACACCCCCGAATTCGCCTACGAGAAGAACATCGCGAATGTGCAACGCGCATTGGTCGACCTGGACGTGCCGTTCCCGGTGGCGCTGGACAACAACTTCGCCATCTGGCGCGCTTACCGCAACAACTACTGGCCGGCGCTGTACTTCGTCGACGCCAGGGGACAGATCCGCTTCCACCATGTCGGTGAAGGCGCGTACGAGAAGTCCGAGCAGGTGATCCGCCAACTGCTCGACGAAGCCAGAAAGGAAACGAGGCCGCTATGAAGAACCCTGTCGCAACCCAGCCTTCCATGCCGTCGCGCCGCGGAACGCTCACCGCCATGGCGCTGCTGCTGGGGGGCGGCATCGCCGCCTGGAAGGTGCTGCCTGCCATGGCGGCCGAGAGCGCCGTCGTCATCCCCCCGCCCCAGGATGGCGGCACGCCGGCCCCCGGCGCCACCAGCGCGACGGCCGTGCTGGCCGGCGGCTGCTTCTGGGGCGTGCAGGGCGTGTTCCAGCACGTCAAGGGCGTCACGCAGGCGGTGTCGGGCTATGCGGGCGGCGACGCGCGCACCGCCAACTACAACGCCATCGGCTCGGGCCGCACGGGCCATGCCGAGGCCGTGCGCATCACCTACGACCCACGGCAGATCGGCTTCGGCCAGATCCTGCAGATCTACTTCTCCGTGGTGCACGACCCGACCCAGCTGAACCGCCAGGGGCCGGACTGGGGAACACAGTACCGCTCGACCATCTTCGCGCAGAACGCCGAGCAGGCGCGCATCGCCAAGGCCTACATCGCGCAGCTGGACGAAGCCCGCAGCTTCCGCGCGCCGATCGCCACCACCATCGAGATGGACAAGCCCTTCTACATCGCCGAGGCCTACCACCAGGACTACATGACGCTGCACCCGAACCAGCCCTACATCGCCATGCACGACCTGCCCAAGCGCGGGAACCTGCAACGCGTGTTCCCTGCGCTGTACCGCGACAAGCCGGTGCTGGTCGGCGCGGGCGCATGAACTGGAGAACCCTCTTGGACCACGCACGCAGAACCCTGCTCCGCACCCTGGGCGGCGGCGCCGCGCTGGCCGCCGGCTGGCAGCTCGCGCCCGACGCACGCGCTGCCAAGGCCTATGCCGTGACGCGCACCGACGCCGAATGGAAGGCCAGTCTCACGCCCCAGCAGTACAAGGTGCTGCGCCAGGCCGGGACCGAGCGCCCCTTCTCGAGCCCACTCAACCACGAGAAGCGCGCGGGCACGTTCTCGTGCGCCGGCTGCCAGGCGCCGCTGTTCTCCTCCAGCACCAAGTTCGAGAGCGGCACCGGTTGGCCCAGCTTCTGGAAGCCCCTGCCCGATGCGGTGGAGAAGAAAAGCGACCGCAGCTGGGGCATGGTGCGCGACGAGACGCTGTGCGCCCGCTGCGGCGGCCACCTGGGCCATGTGTTCGACGATGGCCCGAAGCCGACCGGCCTGCGCTA
>CAJYRH010000356.1 GCA_913776795.1 uncultured Pseudorhodoferax sp.
TTCCTGGCCAGCGCGGTGATCGTCACCTCGCTGCTGGTCGCCAGCATCGGGCTGCCGCGGCTGCTGCGCGGCCTGGAGTTGCCGGAAGAACCCAACGACCAGCGGGAAGAGGACCTGGCCCGCCGCGAGTCCTCGCGCGCGGCGCTGGCGGCGGTGGAGAAGCTGCGCCAGCGGCTGGTGCAGGACAGCGAGCACGCCGATCTCTACAACGAGGCCGCCAACCGGGTCAGCGCGCTGTACCAGCGCCATCTCGACCATGGCGAGGCGATGGAGAGCGATCCGGAGGAGGCGCGGCGCCTGGACGCGGTGCTGCGCCAGCTGCGGCACGCCGGCCTGCAGGCCGAACGCCAGGAACTGTTCAAGCTGACCCGCCAGCGCAAGATCTCCGACGAGATCGCGCGGCGGCTGATCCGCAACCTGGATCTGCTGGAGGCGCGGCGCAAGAGTTGATCGACGGCCGGGAATGGGGAGTCGGGAATGGGGATTCGTGAAAGCGGCTTCCTGGCGTCGTTTTGGGCTCGCCGCGATGCCACTTTCGGCGCGCGCCGGTTCACTGCTCGTCGCTTTCTGCCCGCCAGGGGCGCACGCCGGCCTGCGCCCCTGGCGCTGTGTGGTCTGTTGCAAGCCGCGTGGCTAGCGCATCGCGCTAGGCGTCCTCGGCCAGCGGCGGCAGCCGTCGCGGCACCGGGGTCGACTTCACGATGGCGGAGTTGGTTTCGGCGCGATCGGTGACTTTTGCCAGGATGTTGTCCAGGTGCGCGATGTTGCGCAGGTACAGCCGGCAGATGAAGCAGTCCTCGCCGGTCACCTTGTCGCACTCGACGAATTCCGGGATGCGCTGCAGCAGTTCCTCCACCAGGTGCAACTGCCCCGGCAGCGGCTTGACCCGCACGATCGCCTGCAAGGTGTAGCCCAGCGCGCGCGGATCGAGCTCGACCGTGAATCCGGCGATCACGCCCTGGTGCTGCAGCCGGCGCACGCGGTCGGCGGTCGCCGGGGCCGACAGGCCGATCTGCCGGGCCAGTTCGCTGGTCGCCATGCGCGCGTCTTGCGCCAATGCAGCCAGGATGGCGCGGTCGATCGCGTCGAGTGGGGCGATGGCGGGAGGGGAAAGGCGGGTTTGCATAGTAGCCTTCATTTTTTAGGTAAATTCCGTAATTCGCCTAAGTTTAAGCATATTCTGGCGGAATTGCGGTTTCTACAATGACGCCTGTTCGCAGCATTGAAAGGAACCGGGATGGCCTCGAACGAGATTCGCCGTGGTGCGGCCGAGATGGTCGTGGCCATGCTCATGTCCGGCACGATCGGCTGGCTGGTGGTGTCGTCGGGGCAGTCGCCGTTCAACGTGGTGTTCTTCCGCTGCCTGTTCGGCGCGGCCACGCTGCTCATCGTCTGCGCGGCGCTGGGCCTGTTGCGGCGCAAGGCGTTCTCGCCGCGGATGCTGGCGCTGGTGCTGCTCGGCGGGATCGCGATCGTGGGCAACTGGCTGCTGCTGTTCGCCGCCTACGGCCGCGCGTCGATTTCGATGGCCACCGCCGTCTACAACACGCAGCCGTTCATGCTGGTCGGGCTCGGCGCGCTCGTGTTCCGCGAGCGCATCAGCGCCTCGACCGTGGGGTGGCTGGCGGTGGCGTTCGTCGGCCTGGTGGGCGTGGTGCGCATCGCGCCTGCGGTGCTCGCGGTGCCGGGCGAGTATCTGCAGGGCGTCGCCCTGGCGCTCGGTGCCGCGTTTCTGTACGCGGTGTCGTCGATCGTCACCAAGCACCTGAAAGGCACGCCGCCGCATCTGCTCGCGCTGCTGCAACTGGGCATCGGCATCGTGTTGCTGGCGCCGTTCGTGCATTTCGATGCCTTGCCTGCCCGTCCCGGCCAGTGGCTGGACCTGGTCGTGCTCGGCGTGGTCAATACCGGGGTGATGTACGCGCTGCTGTACGGCGCCATCCAGAAACTGCCCACAGCAATGATCGGCGCGCTGTCGTTCATCTATCCGGTGGTGGCGATCGCGGTCGATCGCATCGCCTTCGGGCAATCGCTGGCATGGACGCAGGTGCTCGGGGCGTTGCTGATCCTGCTGG
The DNA here is from genome assembly GCA_913776795.1 of uncultured Pseudorhodoferax sp. Next base: position 2,076 of record CAJYRH010000356.1, read on the forward strand.
CGGCGGCCGGGGTCAACTTCGGCTGGCGCGTGCTGCCGTGGCCGCGCCCTGCGCGACCGGCCGTCGTCGACGTCGACACCGGACAAGGCTAACCAGGCGTCGCCACGGCCAAGACGGTCACGTTGCCCTGCGTGTGCAGGCACTGGCCGACGTACTGTCCCGCACGCGGGAGAGTGCTTCCGCCGGATCGGGATTTATCCATCACGAGCCGGCTTCTACCCTGGGGGCCGTTTCCGCAGCCGCCGCGCGCCCAGGGAGTTCCCGTGTCGCCGATCATTTCCGTACAACACCTGACCAATACCTACGCCGGGGGTTTCCAGGCACTGAAGGGCATCGACCTGGAGATCCATCGCGGCGAGATCTTCGCCCTGCTCGGCCCCAACGGTGCCGGCAAGACCACGCTGATCAGCATCATCTGCGGGCTGGTCAATCCCAGCAGCGGCCGGGTGCTGGCCGACGGCCACGACATCGTGCGCGACTACCGCGCCGCGCGCGGCAAGATCGGCCTGGTGCCGCAGGAACTGG
>CAJYRH010000357.1 GCA_913776795.1 uncultured Pseudorhodoferax sp.
CCTGGCGCCCACGGCCTGGGCCGTGGGCGCCAGGGCGTTCAGGCACAGGGAACAGTCCAGCGTGTGTTGGCCGGGCGTGCCGCCCTGCCCGTCCTCGCCGGTGACGACGAGCTTGACGCCGCCGCCCGCCGTGCAGACCAGTTCCATGGCCTTGGGCTGGACCACCGGCGAAGCGGCGGCCACGCCCAGCGCGAGCACGAACCACGCCAGCACCAGGCGGGCGATGAACGTGGACGTGCGCAGGAAATGCATGGCCGCGCATTATCGACAAGACTTCCGTGCCATCGCGCGCCGCAGGCGACATCGGCCCGCCATCGGCGCCTGCCTGTCGGCGCCACGCGACAGCCAGGTCGGCAGGCGGCCGCACGCCATAACAGAAACGCCATGCCGCCCATGGCCTGCGCGTGGCTGTCGCCATGGCGGGCGCATTCCTAGACTGGCGGGCCATGTCATCCACGAGTTCCGCCATGCAACGCCGCCACTTCCTCGCCCTGGGCACCGCCGCCGCCCTGCCCTCGTTCGCGCTGGCGCAGTCCGCCAGGCCGGTGCCGCTCAAGTTCACGCTGGACTTCCGCATCTCGGGCCAGGTCGCGCCCTTCTTCGTCGCACTGGCCAAGGGCTACTACGCGGCCGAGGGCCTGGCGCCCAGCTTCGACGTGGGCAGCGGCTCGGTGGCCGCGATCACGCGGGTGGCCAGCGGCGCCTACGACATGGGTTTCGGTGACATCTCCGCGCTCATGGAATTCCAGGCCACCCAGGGGCCGCTGGTGCAGGCCGTCTACCAGTACTACAACCGCGCGCCCTTTGTGATCATCGCGCGCAAGGACCGGGGCGTGAGCGACTTCAAGAGCCTGGCCGGCAAGCGCATCGCCGCGGCGGCCGTGGAGTCCACGCGCCGGGCCTGGCCCATCGCGGCCCGGCACGCGGGCATGAAGACCGACGCCTTTGAATGGGTCACGACCGACTTCTCGCAGCGCGACAACGTGATCGTGCGCGGCGACGTGGACGGCGCGACCTACTTCCACGACTCGGCGCTGTCGCTGTTCCAGCGCATCGATCCGGCGCAGCTGGCCGTGCTCTCGTACGCCGACATCGGTGCGAGCCTGTATGGCAACGCGATCCTGAGCTCCAGCAAGCTTGCGGCTGAGAAGCCCGAGGTGGTGCGCGCCTTCCTGCGTGCCACCAACCGCGGCGTGCAGGACACGCTGGCCGATCCGCTGGGCGCCATGGCGGCGGTCAAGCAGCGCGAGCCCATGGTGGACGAGAAGCTCGAAGCCCAGCGCTTCGCGCTCACGGCCCGCTACCTGGTGACGGCCGACACGCGCGCCCACGGCCTGGGCGCGGTGCGGCCCGAGTTGCTGGCGCGCCAGATCGAGGAGATCACGCAGACCTTCGGCCTCAAGGCAGCACCCGCCGCGGCCAGCGTGTTCAACGCCGGCTTCCTGCCGCCCGCGGCCGAACGCGCCGTCAAGGCCTGAACATGGAAGCCTTGAACGAGACCGACGGCCGCTACCTGCGCCGTGCCATCGAACTGTCGGCCATCGGCAGCGCGCGCGGCAACCGGCCCTTCGGCGCCGTCGTCGCGGCTGCCGACGGCACGCTGCTGGCCGAGGCCCACAACGACAACGCCGCCACGGGCGACTGCACCGCCCATGCCGAGGTCAACGCGCTGCGCCAGCTCCAGCGCGAGGCGATGGCCGGCGCCACCATGTACGCATCGGGCGAGCCCTGCGTGATGTGCGCGGGCGCGATCTTCTGGAGCGGCATCCGCCGCGTGGTGTTCGGCATCGACGCGGTCAGCCTGCGGCGCTTTCGCGCCAAGGACGCGGCGGCCGCCGACCTGCAGATGTCCTGCCGCGAGGTGTTTGCCCACAGCGCGGAACCTTTCACCGTGATCGGCCCTGCGCTTGTCGACGAAGCCACGGCGCCGCACCAAGCCTTCTGGGGAATCCAATGACGTACGCACTGCATGAACTGACCAAGGAATCGCGCATGGGCGCGGTCGGCACCGAGGCCGCGCGCGAGGTGCGCGTGATCGACCTGGCGGACTTCGACCGCCGCCACGCCGAGATCGCAGACCAGCTCTGGGACGCCGCGGTCGACGTGGGCTTCTTCCAGCTGGCCAACCACGGCATCGCGCTGGCGGACGTGCGCGAAGCCTTCGCCATGACCGAGCGCTTCTTCGCACTGCCCGACGCCGTGAAGGCGCGCCACCCGCTCAAGAAAGGCCTCAATGCGGGCTGGGAAAGCCGCGCCCAGGTGCGCCCGTCCACCGGCACGCCGGACCAGAAGGAGAGCTACCAGATCACGCGACCGCACATGGAAGGCCTGTGGCCTGGCGAAGACGCCCTGCCAGGCTTTCAGCAGACCATGCTGGCCTTCGAGGCCCAGGCCTGGCAGGTGGCGATGCGCGTGCTGTCCTGCTTCGCCAGGAAGCTGGGCTTCGACCGCGATTTCTTCACCGCGGCCCACGACCCGGGCCAGAGCGACTACCAGAGCACGCTGCGCATGCTGCACTACTTCGCGGTGGACCCGGCGCTGCGTGACCAGCTCGGCCTGTGGCGCGCCGGCGCGCACACCGACTTCGACTGCCTCACGCTGCTGTTCCAGCGCAGCGGCCAGGGCGGCCTGCAGCTGCTGCCGGGCAAGGACATGGACTCGCAGGCCTGGACCTCGATCACGCCCGCCGACGAGCTCATCACCTGCAACATCGGCGACATGCTGATGCGCTGGAGCGACGACCAGCTGCCCAGCAACTTCCACCGCGTGCGGAACCCGGCGCCGCACGAGTACCAGGGCGCGCGCTACAGCCTGGCCTTCTTCGCGCAGGCCAACCGCTCCCAGCCGATCGAGACGCCCTCTGGCAAGTACCCGCCGATCACGGCCGGCGACTTCCTGCAGCAGCGCATCGCGGCGAACTTCAAGAAGTACTGATCAGCCCCTGGCCTTCTCGTACGGGATGGCCTCGTCCACGGTCTCCCAGATGTAGGCGCCCGACGGCTCGCGGCTTTCCTCCAGGATGTGGCCGACCAGGCCGGCCGAGCGGCTGATCACGGCCACGCCGCGCATGATCTTCTGCGGGATCGCGATCTCGCCCAGCAGCGCGGCGGATGCACCCGTGGCGTTGATGGTGATGTGCCGGCCGTAGACCGCGTCGACCTCGGCCGACAGCGTGCGCAGCGCCGCGATGTGCCGGCCCGGCACGCCTTCGCGCTCGGCCAGCGCCAGCATCTTGGGCGTGCGTGGATCGTCTGGCTTGTGGTGCGGGTGGCCGAAGCCGTGCAGCGGCTTCTTCTCGCGGTGGTGGCGCTCGGCGATGGCCCGGGCGCGTGCCTGCACGCCCTCGGGCGCGGCCAGCATCTCCTCGATGTGGGCGGCGCAGCCTTCCATGGTGCCGATGAAGGTGGTGCCCACGCCGAGCAGGCCGGCCGCCACGGCGGCCTGCAGTGCATCGGGCGCGCTGTGGTAGATCAGCCGCGTGGCGATCACGCTGGGCGTGATGCCGTGCTCCATGAGCGTGACCAGCACCGCGTCGAGCACGCGGGTCTCCGCGCGCGTGGGCTTGCGGCCGTAGAAGTGCAGCAGCGTCATCTCGGTGAAGGTGAGCTCGCCGATCAGATCCTCGACGAGGTTGGCCTCGCGGACGTAGATGGCGCGCGCGTCCGAGCGCGCGATGGAGGTCTTGGGGGTGGGTTTCGTGCGCATGGGGCTCCTTGGGTTCAGCGCGTGACCACGACGCCTGCGCGCTCGCGGTCCCAGAGCTGCTCCAGCAGGCCGAGGCCCGGC
>CAJYRH010000358.1 GCA_913776795.1 uncultured Pseudorhodoferax sp.
TACTGCATGCTAACGCCGATAGACAGACCTGTCTACAATGCCGCGCATGGAGACCACAGCCCCTTCGGCACGCGAGCGCATCCTGACGGCCGCACACGCGCTGTTCTACCGCGATGGCATCCGCGCCACGGGCGTGGACCGGCTGATCGCCGAGAGCGGCGTGGCCAAGCTGACCTTCTACCGCCACTTCGCGTCCAAGGACGACCTGGTGCGCGCCTTCCTGGACTACCGGCACGAACGCTGGATGGCCTGGTTCGTCGATGCGCTGGGCCGGCACGGTGCCGGCCAGGGCCACGGCCTGCAGCCGCTGCTGGGCGCCCTGGAGGAATGGTTCCGCGACCCGGCCTTCCGTGGCTGCGCGTTCATCAACAGCGTGGTGGAGGTGGGCGCCAGCGTGCCGGGCGCGACCGAGATCGCGCGGCGCCACAAGCAGGACATGGAACAGGTGATCGCCGAGCTGCTGCCGCCCGGCGCTGAGGGCACCGCACGCGCGCAGGCGGCGGGCGTGGCGCTGGACGGCGCCGTGGTGCGGGCGCAGATGGGCGATGTGGACGGTGCGCTGGCCGCGTTGCGCGGGCTGCTCTGAGCCGGCTCAGGGGCCAGCCCCTGCCTTGCGCTGCCAGCGCCACAGTGTCGAGCGGCTGATGCCCAGCCAGTCCGCCGCCTCCTGCCGGTTGCCGTCGAACCGGGCCAAGGCTTCGGCGATGCGCCGCTCCATCGGCAGGCCCGGCCCGGCCGGCATGTCGGCAACGCCTTCGAACAGCTCCGCCAGCTCCAGCCGCAATTCCTGCGGATCGGGCTCGCCCGCGGGCCCGGCATCCGACTGCAGCGCTGCCAGGCGGTCGCACAGGTTCTCCAGCTCGCGCACGTTGCCGGGCCAGGCGTAGGCCCGCAGCACGGGCAGCAGCGGCGCCAGCAGCCGCTGCGTGGGCAGGGCCAGCTGGGCCCGGCGCAGGCTGCGTGCGAGCGCGGCGTGCGCCAGCGCCGCGATGTCGTCGCGCCGTTCGCGCAGAGGCGGCAGCACCAGGCGCAAGCTGTTGACGCGGTAGTACAGGTCCTGGCGGAAGCGCCGCTCGCGCACCATCTGCTCCAGCGGCTGGTGCGTGGCCAGGATGACCCTGAGGTTCACGGGGATGGCCGCGCTCGAGCCGAGCCGCGTGATCTCGCGCTCCTGCAGCACGCGCAGCAGGCGGCTCTGCAGCGGCATCGGCATGTCGCCGATCTCGTCCAGGAACAGCGTGCCGTTGTGCGCTGCCTCGATCACGCCGCGCTTGCCGCCGCGCCGCGCACCCGTGAACGCGCCCTCGTCGTAGCCGAACAGCTCGCTCTCCAGCAGGCTCTCCGGGAAAGCCGCGCAATTGACCGCAACGAAGGGCTGCTCGGCCCGTGCGCTCGCGTTGTGGATCGCCTGGGCGACCACCTCCTTGCCGGTACCCGTCTCGCCGCACTGCAGCACCGTGAGTTCGGTGCGCGCATAGCGGCGCGCAGCAGCCACCGCGCGCCGCATCGGCGCGCTTTCGCCGACCATCGCCGCAAAGCTGTGGCGCGCCGTCGGCTGGCGCCGGCGCTGCTGGATGCGCAGGATGGTCTCGGCATCCTGGATGTTCTGCGCATCGTGCAGCATCACCACGGCGCCCACCGTCTCCCCCTGCTCGCGGATCGGCGTTCGGTGCGCCACCCAGTCGCGCTGTGCGAAGCGCTGCACCACGGCGCGCTCGTCCGTGCCGGCGTCGAGGACGTCCTGCAGCGACAGCTCAGGGGCCACCTGCGCCAGCGGCCGGCCCAGCAGCGTCGCCTGCGCCCGGCCGAGCAGCCGTTCCATCGGCGGGTTCACGGTCGAGATCCTGTCCTCGCCGTCGACTGCCAGAACCGCCTCGCGCAGGCCCTGCAGCACCCCGTGCAGGCGCTCGTAGCGGCTGGCTTCCAGCCGCGCCATGCGCGCCAGCTCGATGGCGTCGTCGAAGCCGCGGCGGATCGAGTCGAGCGAATAGGCCAGCAGGCCCGTGAGTCCGCAGTCCTCCGCCAGCTCCACCACCAGGCTGGAGCCGACGATCACGCGAAAGCCGGCGTCGCGCGCCTGGCGGAACCGCTCCCGCGCATCCTCGGGCGTGCGGTAGGCATGCTGCTGGATCTCGATCTTGAGCAGTTCCTTGACGGCGTCGAGCTCGGGGATCACCTCCCCATAGGTCACGACGCCAACGCGGTCGGCCAGCTGCCGGGCCTGGATCAGAGCCTGCAACAGGTCGAAGCCCGTTACCTGGATGGTGGCGACGGGCGCGGTCAGCTCGCGCCGCAAGATCATCGCGTTCGACCCCGCGCTGACGAATGCGTCCACCTGCCCCTGCGCCACCCGCTCGCGCGCCAGCGCCAGCGCACCGGTGAAGGTGGCGTCGACGATCTCGATATCGGCGCGCGCGGCGTACTGCGCAATGACCGGTGCGGCCAGCTCGCGGATATGGCGGTAACCAAGGAAGCACAGCCGGGGCCGCCGGCCACGCGCACCAACCGAAGTCTGTGTCATGAAACGCTCCTGTGTTTCACGATTGTCGCCAGCAACAGGCCGCCCGCTCCCTGCGACCATTTCTTTTCCTACAAATCAACAACTTACCGCCTCCATCGCCCCTGGCACGATCGCTGCACTGGTCAGCCCAACCACTTCAACGGAGACATTTCTTGGCGCTTGAACACATCACGGTGCTCGACCTCACCCACATGCTGTCGGGGCCCTACGGCACGATGCTGCTGGCCGACCTGGGCGCACGCACGATCAAGGTGGAACCGCCCGGCACGGGGGAAGGCACGCGGCGGCTGCTGGAACACGACCCGGATTACGCCCGCGACGGCATGGGCGCCTACTACCTCACGCTCAACCGCAACAAGCAGAGCGTGTGCATCGACCTCAAATCCGCCGTGGGACTGTCGGTGTTCCATGACCTGGTGCGCCAGGCCGACGTGGTGTTCGACAACTTCAGCGTGGGCGTGACCACCCGCCTGGGCATCGACCATGCAGCGCTGTCGGCGATCAACCCACGCATCATCACGTGCTCGGTCACGGGCTTCGGCCAGACCGGGCCCCAGACCCAGCGCCCCGCGTTCGACCAGGTGGTCCAGGCGATGGGCGGCGGCATGTCCATCACGGGCACGCCGCAGACCGGGCCGATGCGTTCGGGCATCCCGATGGGCGACCTGGGCGGCGGCGTGTTCGGCACGGTGGGCGTGCTGGCCGCCATCGCCGAGCGCGAGCGCACCGGCCGCGGCCAGCATGTGGACGTCTCCATGCTGGACGTGCAGATCTCGCTGCTCAACTACATGGCGACCATGTACTTCCTGTCTGGCCACGTGCCCGAGGGCATCGGCAACGGGCATTTCGTGCATGTCCCCTACAACAGCTACCGCACGGCCGACGGGCATGTGATCGTGGCCTGCATCGGCGACCCGTTCTTCGAGCGCTTCGTCGAATGCATCGACCTGCCGATGCTGCGCGACCCCGCATTCCGCCAGCAGCCCGTGCGCTTTGCGGCCAAGGCGCAGATCGATGCCGAGGTCGGTGCGGTCATGCAGCAGCACAGCACGGCCTACTGGCTGGAGCGGCTGCAGGCCGCACGCATCCCTTGCGGGCCGGTCAACAACTTCGCGCAGGCCCTGGCCGACCCGCAGGTGCAGGCCCGGGACATGGTGCTGGATGTGCAGCTGCACACCGGCGAGACCGTGCGCATGCCTGGCAATCCGGTCAAGCTGTCTGCCGCCGTGGCCGCGCCGGTGACGCGCCCGCCCCTGCTGGGCGAACACACCGCCGACGTGCTCGGCGCCCTGCCCGGCTACGGCCCGGAGCGGCTGGCCGAACTGCGGGCCGCCGGCGCGATCGCCTGAGGCCGCCATGGAGACCATCCACATCACCGAAGTCGCGCCCCGCGACGGCCTGCAGAACCAGGCCGTGCACGTGCCGACGGCCGACAAGCTGCGGCTGGTGCGCCTGCTGGCAGCCGCGGGCCTGCGCAGCGTCGAGGCCGCGAGCTTCGTCTCGCCCAAGGCCGTGCCGCAGATGGCCGACGCCGCCGAGCTGCTGCCGCAGGTGCAGTCGGGCCTGCCCGCACTGCGTGTCTCGGCGCTCGTGCCCAACCTCAAGGGGCTGGAGCGGGCCAGCGCGGCCGGCGCCCGCGAGATCGCGGTCGTGCTCTCGGCCACCGAGACCATGAACCGCAAGAACATCAACATGGGCCTGCAGCAGGCGCTGGAGGTCAGCGAACAGACGCTGCGGGCCGCGCTGGCGCAGGGCCTGCGCACCCGTGCCTATATCGCGGTCGCGTTCGACTGTCCGTTCGAGGGCCCGACGCCGCTGGACACGGTGCTGGAGCTGTCGGCGCGCATGCGTGCAGCGGGCGCGCACGAAGTGGTGATCGCCGACACCATCGGCTCGGCCGCGCCCGGCACCGTGCAGGCGCGCTTCGAAGCCCTGCGCGACGTCGTGCCGCAGGACATGCTGGCCGCCCACCTGCACGACACGCGCGGCCTGGGCGCGGCCAACGCGTTCGCGGCACTGCGGGCCGGGGTGCGCCGCTTCGACGCCAGCGCGGGTGGCATCGGCGGCTGCCCGTTCGCACCCGGCGCCGCAGGCAACCTGGCGACCGAAGACCTGGTGCTGATGGCCGAGGGCAGCGGCTTCGCCACCGGCGTGGACCTGTGCGGGCTGCTGGAGGCCATCGACCTGTCCGAGATCCTGCTGCAGCGCCCATTGGGCGGCCGCTCGATCGCCTGGCTGCGGCGCGAGCGCGACAAGGGGCGCCTGCGGGCACCGGTGGCCGAAGGCGAGCCGGCATGACGCAGCAGACGCCCCAGCACGCCTCCACGCCCGGCCTGCGCGACGTGCAGGTCGGCAGCCGCTGGCGCAGCGCCGGCCAGACACTGACCGAGGCCGACCTGGAGCTCGCCTGCCGCCTGTCGACCGACCACCACCCCGTGCACACCGACGCCGCCTACGCCGCGCGCAGCCCGGCCGGCCAGCGCGTGTTCCATGGCGGCTACGGCGTGATGCTGGCCCTGGGCCTGGCCACGGCGTTCCCGGACGTCGGCCCACGCACCGCCCTGGCCCTGGGCGTGGAGGCCTGGCGCTTCGCCGCGCCCCTGCACATCGGCGACACGGTCCATGTGGAAGTGGAGATCACGGGCATGCGCCGCACCTCGGACGGGCACCGGCTGCTGGTGCACAAGCAGGTGCGCCTGGTCAAGCAGACCGGCGAGACCGCGCACGAGGGCACCGCCGGTGCCATGGTCTGGCTGGACGCCGCGCATGAAGATTTGGACAACGAAGGAGAACAAACGTGAATCTTGGAGACATCGCCGAGCGCAATGCCGCGCTATGGCCGAACCACCCCGCCCTGCTCTACGAGGGCCGCAGCATCAGCCACCGCGAGTTCGCCGCCATGGTGCGGCGCGCGGCCAGCGCGCTGGTGGCGCGTGGCCTCAAGCCCCACGACCGCGTGGCCATCCTGGGCAAGAACTCGCCCGAGTACCTGGCGCTGTACGTGGCGGCGGGGATGGTCGGCTTCACCGCGGTGGGCATCAACTACCGGCTGTCGGCGCCCGAGCAGGCCGACATCCTGCGCGATTGCGAGCCGCAGTTCTTCGTGTTCGAGACCGAATACGCCGAACGGGCCGGCGAGCTGCGCACCGCGCTGGGCGCCGAGGTCCCGCTGCTGTGCATCGGCGCAGGCCCCGACTGGGCCACGGCCTGGGACGCGGCGCTGGCCGCCGCGCCCGACACGGCCCCCGCGTGGCGCGGACAGCCAGGCGATGCGATGCTGATGGTCTACACCAGCGGCACCACTGGCAAGCCCAAGGGAGTGCTGCTCAGCAACGAAGGCATGGTGGAGACCGGCCGCGAGTACGCGCTCGCCCAGGGTGCCAAGCCGACCGACCGCATGCTGATCGTGATGCCCTTCTATCACATCGGTGGCACGGCCCAGCTGCTGGCCTACATGGTGGTGGGGGCCACCGTGGTGCTGCACCGCCAGTTCGACACCGAGCAGATCCTGGACAGCATCGCGCGCCATGGCGTGACGGCCGCCCACTTCGCGCCGACCATGATCCAGATGATGCTGGACGTGCAGGAGCGCCAGCCGCGCCAAGTGGCCACGCTGCAGACCGTGTGCTATGCCTCGGCGCCGATGTCGGTGGCACTGTCGACCCGTGCGCGTGCCGCGTTCGGCGAGATCTTCGTGCAGATCTACGGCATGACCGAGCAAGGCATCGGCACCATCCTGCACAAGCACCAGCACCACGCCACCGGGACCGAGGAGCAGGTGGGCCGCCTGGCATCGGCCGGCCAGGCGTTCCTGAACACCGACATCCGCATCGTGCGCGACGACGGCAGCGCATGCGCGACAGGCGAGAGCGGGGAGATCTGCACGCGCTCCAAGGCGCTGATGCTGGGCTACTGGCGCAAGCCCGAGGCCACGCGCGAAGCGATCGGCGACGGCTGGATGCGCACCGGCGACGTGGGCTACCTGGACCACGAGCAGTACCTGTTCGTGCAGGACCGCAAGAAGGACATGATCATCTCGGGCGGCGAGAACATCTACTCGCGCGAGGTCGAGGAGGCCCTGCTCATGCACCCGGCCGTGCTGGAGGCCGCCGTGATTGGCGTGCCCGACGCGAAGTGGGGCGAGACGGTCAAGGCCTTCGTGGCATTCCAGCCCGGGCAGAGCGCCACCGCCGAAGCGCTGGTGGCGCACTGCCGCGAACGCATCGCCGGCTACAAGTGCCCGCGCAGCCTGGAGGTGCTGGCCGCACTGCCGCGCATCGCCAGCACCAACAAGGTCGACAAGAAGTCGCTGCGCGCGCCCTACTGGGCCGAGCGCAGCCGCCAGGTCGCCTGACGCCTTTCCACCAACCGCAAGAGGAGACACCATGAAGACATTGTTCAAGGCCATCGCTGCCACCACCTTCGCCCTGGCCATGGGCAGCGCCGCGGCGCAGGCCTGGCCCACCAAGCCGGTGCGCATCATCGTGCCGTTCACGGCCGGCGGCCTGGCCGACGTGCTGGCGCGCGCCGTGGCCGACGAGCTCGGCCGCACCTGGAAGCAGCCGGTGGTGGTGGAGAACCGGCCCGGTGCCGGCACCATGATCGCGGGCGAAGCGACCACACGCTCGGCGCCGGACGGCTACACGCTGCTGCTGGCCAACGACGCCACGCTGTCGTCCAACCAGTACATCTACAACAAGATGCCGTACGACCCGGTGAAGGGTTTCACGCCCATCATCAGCATCGCCAATTCGCCCATCGTGCTGCTGACCAGCGCAGCCTTCCCGGCCAAGACCGTGCGGGAGGTGGTGGACTATGCGAGCAAGAACCCCGAGAAGGTGAACTACGGCACCTTCGGCGTGGGCAGCACCGCGCATGTGGACGCGCACAGCTTCATGGCCGTCACCAACACCAAGCTCAGCCACATCCCGTACAAGGGTGTGTCCGAAGTGATGGTGGCGCTGGCCACGGACACCGTGCAGGTGTCGTTCACCGGCGTGCCGCCGGCGATCCCGCTGGTCAAGGACGGCAAGGTGCGCATGCTGGCGATCTCGGGCGACAAGCGGTCTCCGCTGTTTCCCGATGTTCCGACCTTCGCAGAGGCCGGCTACGGCGGCTTCTCGGCCGCACCGTGGTTCGGCCTGGCAGGACCGGCCGGCCTGCCGCGCGCCATCGTCGACAAGATCGCGGCCGACGTGTCCACGATCATCCGCAAGCCCGCGTTCCAGCAGTCCTACATCACCGGCGTGGGCCTGGAACTGATCGACCAGGGCCCCGACCAGTTCGCCGCCTTCCTCGAGCGCGACCGCGCCAACTACGAGAAGAAGATGGGCCGCCTGGGCATCAAGCTCGACTACTGACACACCACGCCATCTGCGCAGACGGAGAGACACCATTGTTCGAAGCATCTGAAGAGACGGGCATGCTCGTCGACACGGTCACGCGTTTCGTGCGCGACCGCCTGAAGCCGCTGGAGGCCGAGGTCGACCTGGCCGACGCGCTGGCACCCGAGCGCATGCGCGCGCTGCGCCAGGAGGTGCTGGCGCTGGGCCTGTACGGCTACAACATGCCCGAGTCCATCGGCGGGCCGGGCCTGTCGCTGCGCACGCTGTCGGCGCTGGACGAGGCCATCGGCCACACCTCCATGCCGCTGGGCGAAGTGTTCGGCCACCTGCCCGGCTCGCTGCGCTTTGCCAACGAAGACCAGCGCGGCTGGCTGGTCGGGCCGCTGCTCCGCGCGGAGACCAGCATCGGCTATGCGCTGACCGAGGCCGGCGCCGGTTCGGATCTGTCGGCCATCGCCACGCGCGCCGTGCGCGCGGACGGGGGCTGGCGGCTGAACGGCCAGAAGCACTTCATCTCCAACGTCGAGCATGCCGACCACATCATCGTGCTGGCGGCGACCGATGCGGCGGCGCCGCTCAAGTCCAAGCTGTCCACCTTCATCGTCGCGCGCGGCAACCCGGGGCTGGTCATGCAGCGCAAGTTCCGCAAGATGGGCTGGCACGGCTATCCGCTGTCGGCTTTCTCGCTGGACGACTGCTTCGTGCCCGACAGCCACGTACTGGGCGCGCCGGGCGAGGGCTTCAAGACCATGATGGCCACGATCAACAACGACCGCGTCTACGTGGCCAGCAAGTGCCTGGGCATGGCCCAGGAACTCATGGACCTGGCGCTGCCCTGGGCGCGCGAGCGGCGCACCTTCGGCCAGCGGCTGGCCGACCACCAGGCGATCCAGTTCTTCCTGGCCGACTGCGACGTGGAGCTCACCGCCGCGCGCCTGCTCACGCACCAGGCCGCCGCGCTGGGCGACGCCGGCCACCCGGACTTCCGCATCGCCGCGTCGCGCGCCAAGCTCTACAGCAGCGAGATGCTGGGCCGCGTGGCCGACCGGGTGCTGCAGGTCTTCGGCGGTGCCGGCTACATGACCGACCTGCCCGTGGAGCGCATCTACCGCGATGCGCGCGCCTTCCGCATCGGCGAGGGCACCTCGGAAATGCAGCGCCTGCAGATCGCCCGCCACCTGCTGGCCGACTAGGAGATGGCGATGGCACAAGCGAGAAGGAGCCGCGCATGCCGCGCGTGAGCGACGAGGTGGTGATCGTCGGCGCGGGCGAGACCCGCGTCGGCAAGCTGCCGGGCATGGACTCGACGCAGATCCAGGCCTGGGCGGTGCAGCAGGCTGCGGCCGACTGCGGCGTGCGCATCCCCGAGATCGACGGGCTCATCAACCTGGATCCGTATGCGACGCCGAACTCGATGTTCTCGTCCACGCTGGCGGAGTACCTGGGCCTCAAGCCCCACTTCCTGACCACTGTGGACGTGGGCGGCACCGTGACCGCCATGGCCATGCTGCAGCAGGCGGTCTGGGCCATCGAATCGGGCCATTGCGAGACCGTGGCCTGCGTCTACGGCGAGAACACGCTGACCGGGCGGCCAGCCGGCGCGCGCGGCCTGGCCATGCGCAACCTGCTGGGCGGCGAGGAGTGGGAGGAACCCTTCGGCGTGCACGGCATGGTCACGCCCTATGCGCTGCTGGCGCAGCGCTACCTCTGGGAATGCGGCGCCAGCGTGGACGACCTGGCCGAGGTGGCCCTGGTCACGCGGCGCCATGCGCTGCTCAACGACAACGCGCAGATGACCAAACCCATGACGCGCGCCGACTACGACGCCAGCCGCATGATCAGCACGCCGCTGCGGCTGCTGGACTGCTCGCTGGTCTCCGACGGCGGCGGGGCGGTGGTGCTGATGCGGCGCGAACGTGCGCAGGCGCGCGGCCTGCAGGGGGTGTCCATCCGCTCCATGGCCATGCGCAGCACGCACAACGCGGTGGTGCAGGCCCCGCCGCTGGACCAGATCGGCATGGCCGCGGCGGGCCGCGACGCGTTCGTGTCGGCCGGCATGGGTGTGGGCGACATGCAGGTGGCGCTGCTGCACGACGCCTTCACGATCTCGGCCCTGCTGACGCTGGAGGCGCTGGAGTTCGCCAAGCCCGGCGAGGGCGGCGCCTACCTGCGTGCCGGCCACGCCAGCCTGGGCGGCCGCTGCCCGCTCAACCCGCACGGCGGCCTGCTGTCGCAGGCCCACATCGGCGGCATGCTGCATGTGACCGAGGCCGTGCACCAGCTGCGCGGCCGGGCTGGACGTCGCCAGGTGCCGGGCGCGCGGCGCGCGGTGGTCAGCGGCAACGGCGGGGTGTTCTCCGTCTGCGGCGTGATGGTGCTGGAGGCTTGAGATGCAGGACGACACGACATTGCTGGCAGAGCTGCCACAGCCCACGCGCGATTCGCAACCCTTCTGGGAAGGCTGCAACGCCGAGCGGCTGCTGCTGCAGCGCTGTGGCGAATGCCGCCACCTCTTCTACTACCCGCGCCGGCTGTGCCCGGCCTGCGGAGCCACCGCGCTGCAGTGGGAGCAGGCCAGCGGCCACGGCCGCATCTACAGCTTCAGCGAGGTGCATGTGCCGTTCCAGGGTCCGCAATGGGCCGGCCAGGTGCCCTACACGGTGGTCCTCGTGGACCTGGACGAGGGCCCGCGCATGCTGAGCCGCTGGCTGGGCGCGGCACCACCGTCCATGGGCCAGCGGGTGCGCGTGCACTGGCCGCGCGTGGAACACCAGAAACTGCCGTTCTTCGGCCCCGAGGAGGACTGACGCCTTGCCCATCCTGACGACAACGCAGGGCCATGTGGCCTTGCTCACGCTCGACTTTCCGGACAACCACAACGCCCTGTCGACCGCGCTGGTGCGCGAGGCGCTTGCCGCGCTGCGCGGCCTGGACCCGCGCGAGGTGCGCGCCATCGTGGTCGCGGCCAAGGGCCGGTTCTTCAGCGCGGGCGCGAACATCCACGACCTGCACCAGGGCGGCTGGCTCAGCGGCGCGCCCAACCCCGAAGACCCGGTGGCGCTGTTCGAGACGCTGGCCAGCCACCGGCTGCCGGTGATCGCGGCGGTGACCGGCCCCGCACTGGGCGGAGGCTTCGAGCTGAGCCTGTCCTGCGATCTCGCGGTGGCGGCCGACAACGCCTGGTTCGCGGCGCCCGAGGCCGGCCTGGGCGTGATTCCGAACACGGCGCTCGCACGGCTCACGGCCATCGTGGGCCGCCGTCGCGCGCTGGAGATCATGCTCACGCGCCGGCGCGTGACCGCCCAGGAGGCGCTGGCCCTGGGCCTGGTGAACGAGGTGACGGCGCCCGAGGCGGTGGTGGAGGCGGCGCTGGCGCTGGCGCGCCGCATCACCGACGAGGCGCCGCCAGCCGCGCTGGCGGCGATCAAGGAAGGAGTGGACCGACACCGGCCCACCGACTGGGACGAGGTGCGCGCCAGCGTCGGCCGCCTGCCGGCCGATCAGTGGCAGGAGGGGCTGGGCGCCTTTGCCGAAAAGCGCAAGCCCGACTACACGGCCTTCTGGCAGGGCCTGTAGTTCAGTCGATCTGCAGCGGCGCGAACGACTTCACGAGGTCGTCGATGGCCTTGACCTGGGCCAGGAAGGGCTCCAGCTTGTCCAGCGGCAGCGCGCTGGGGCCGTCGCACTTGGCCTGGTCCGGGTTGGGGTGGGCTTCCAGGAACAGGCCGCCCAGGCCCACGGCCATGCCGGCGCGTGCCAGGTCGACCACCTGCGCGCGGCGCCCGCCCGAGGCCGCGCCCGTGGGGTCGCGCTGCTGCAGCGCGTGCGTCACGTCGAAGATCAGCGGCAGGTTGCCCGTCACCTGCTTCATCACGCCGAAGCCCAGCATGTCCACCACCAGGTTGTCGTAGCCGAAGCAGGTGCCGCGGTCGCACAGGATGATGCGTTCGTTGCCGGCCTCCTTGAACTTCTCGACGATGTTGAGCATCTGCGGCGGGCTGAGGAACTGCGGCTTCTTGATGTTGACCACGCGGCCGGTCCTGGCGAGCGCCACCACCAGGTCGGTCTGGCGCGCGAGGAAGGCCGGCAGCTGCAGCACGTCCACCACCTCGGCCACGGTCTGGGCCTGCCAGGGCTCGTGCACGTCCGTGATGACGGGCACGCCGAACTGCGCCTTGACGGCCTCGAAGATCTTCATGCCCTCCTCCAGGCCCGGGCCGCGGTAGGAGTGGATGGACGAGCGGTTGGCCTTGTCGAAGCTGGCCTTGAACACGTAGGGAATGCCCAGCTTGGTGGTCACGCGCACATACTCCTCGCAGGTGCGCAGCGCGAGGTCGCGGGACTCGAGCACGTTGATGCCGCCGAACAGCACGAAGGGGCGGTCGTTGCCGACGGAGACGGTGGGGGTGATGTCGATCATGGGGATCATCGGGAAGGCGATGCGCGATTGTGGCGCGGACGCGCATGCCCCCTTGCCCGTGCAGTCCCGCTGCCCGGGCTGTCCTCAGCGCTTGCCGCGCACCTTCTCGATCTCCGCCATCATCTCGGCCGCCAGTTTCTCGCCGCCTTCCCTGACGTACTTGGCATTGACCGCGCTGACCTTCTCGCGCATGCGTGCCACCTCGGCTGCGCCCACGGTGTTGAGCTGCAGGCCCTTGGCCCTGAGGGTTTCGGCGGCCTTGTCGTTGCCTTCGCGCGAAACCTTGCGTTCGTAAGCACCCGCCTCGGCCGCGGCGTCCATGAGGATCTTGCGGTCGGCCGGCGTGAGCTTGTCCCACTTCATCTTGCTGAACACCACCACCAGCGGGTTGTAAGCGTGGTTGGTCGCCGATGCGAACTTCTGCACTTCCTGCAGCTTGAGCGCCTCCACTGCGGCGTAGGGGTTCTCCTGGCCGTCCATGGCCTTGGCCTCCAGGGCGCCGTAGAGCTCGGGAATGGGCATGGGCACGGCGTTGGCACCCAGCGCGGTGAAGGTCTCGATGAAGATGGTGCTCTGCGGCACGCGCAGCTTCAGGCCGGCGAAGTCCTCGACCTTCGTGATGGGGCGGCGGCTGTTGGTGACGATGCGGAAGCCGTGGTCCCAGTAGCCCAGGCCGATCAGGCCTTTGTCCGGCAACAACTCCAGCAGGTGCTTGCCGACCGGGCCGTCGAGCACGGCATCGGCCTCGGCGTAGTTGCCGAACAGGAAAGGCAGGTCGAGCAGCACGAACTCCTTGGCCATGCCGGTCAGCAGGCTGGGGATCACCACCGTCATGTCGATGGTGCCGCCACGCAGCGACGACAGGACGGCCACGTCGCCGCCCAAGGTGGCGCTGCCGAAGCTTTTGACCTCGATGCGGTTGGCACTCTTTTGCTGCACGAGCTCGGCGAACTTGCGGATGCCCAGGCCGTGCGGATGGTCGGGCGCCTGCACATACGCCACGCGCAGCGAGACCGGTTCCTGCGCCAGCGCGGGCGCGGCCCAACCCAGCAGCGCGGCGGCCGTTAGCGACAAGAATGTTCTGGTGTTCATGATGCGTGTCTCCTGTGTTTGGAATCAGGGAACGACAGTCCATTGGTCGACGATGTGGTCGCTGAACTGCCGCGTGTCGATCTCGATGCCCAGGCCCGGCCCTTCGGGGATGGCGATGCGGCCATCGGGCCGCACGCCCACGGTGCCACACATGTCGCGGAAC
>CAJYRH010000359.1 GCA_913776795.1 uncultured Pseudorhodoferax sp.
CCAGCTGGCACTGGAAGGCTTCACCGCTGCGCTGCCCGAGCTGCTGGGCGGCTCGGCCGACCTGACCGGCTCCAACCTGACCAACACCAGCCACACGCCGGCACTGCGCTTCAACGCCGAGACCGGCGCCGTGGTGCTGGGCGCGGCGCCTGACCGCAAGGCCGGTGCCGAGGACGAGAAGGCCGCACCGGTGGACGAGCCGCCGCACGGCGTGATCGGGCGCCACATCAACTACGGCGTGCGCGAGTTCGGCATGGCCGCCATCATGAACGGCATCGCGCTGCATGGCGGCTACATCCCCTACGGCGGCACCTTCCTGACCTTCAGCGACTACAGCCGCAACGCGATCCGCATGGCCGCGTTGATGAAGCAGCGCATCGTGCACGTGTTCACGCACGACTCCATCGGCCTGGGCGAGGACGGTCCGACGCACCAGTCGATCGAACATGCGGCCAGCCTGCGCCTGATCCCGGGCCTGGACGTTTGGCGCCCGGCCGACACGGCCGAAACCGCCATTGCCTGGGCCGTGGCCCTGGCCCAGAAGCAACGGCCGACCGCGCTGCTGCTGTCGCGCCAGAACCTGCCCTACGCGCCCAAGAGCGAGGACGCGCTGGACCACATCGCCAACGGCGCCTACGTGCTCAGCGAACCCGCCGACGTGGGCCTGAAGGGCAAGGCCCGCGCCGCCATCATCGCCACCGGCTCGGAAGTGCAGCTCGCGCTGGCCGCCCAGAAGATGCTGGCCGAAGCGAAGATCGCCGTGCGCGTGGTCTCCATGCCCAGCACCACCACCTTCGACCGGCAGAGCCTGGCGTACAAGAAAGCGGTGCTGCCCGAAGGCCTGCCGCGCATCGCGGTGGAGATGGGCGTGACCGACGGCTGGTGGAAGTACGGTTGCGCGGCCGTGGTCGGCATCGACACCTATGGCGAGTCCGCCCCCGCGCCCGTGCTGTTCAAGCACTTCGGTTTCACGCCCGAGAACGTGGCGGCGACCGTGCGCAAGGTTCTGTCCAAGTAAGTTTCAACCTCAGGAGAAAAAGCAATGGCGATCAAGATCGGTATCAACGGCTTCGGCCGCATCGGCCGCAACGTGCTGCGTTCGGCAGTGCAGAACTTCTCCGACATCGAAGTCGTGGGCATCAACGACCTGCTGGAGCCCGACTACCTGGCCTACATGCTGCAGTACGACTCGGTGCATGGCCGCTTCAAGGGCGACATCGCCGTGGACGGCAACACGCTGATCGTCAACGGCAAGAAGATCCGCCTGACGCAGGAGCGCGATCCCGCCGCGCTGAAGTGGAACGAGGTCGGCGCCGACATCGTCATCGAATCCACCGGCCTGTTCCTGACCAAGGAAACCGCGCAGAAGCACATCGACGCCGGCGCCAGGAAGGTCATCCTGTCGGCCCCCTCCAAGGACGACACCCCCATGTTCGTCTTCGGCGTGAACGACAAGACCTACAAGGGCGAGGCCATCATCTCCAACGCCTCGTGCACGACCAACTGCCTGGCCCCGCTGGCCAAGGTGCTCAACGACAAGTGGGGCATCAAGCGCGGCCTGATGACCACCGTGCACGCCGCCACCGCGACGCAGAAGACCGTGGACGGCCCGTCCAACAAGGACTGGCGCGGCGGCCGCGGCATCCTGGAAAACATCATCCCCTCCAGCACCGGCGCTGCCAAGGCCGTGGGCGTGGTGATTCCCGAGCTGAACAAGAAGCTGACCGGCATGTCCTTCCGCGTGCCGACCTCCGACGTGTCGGTGGTCGACCTGACGGTGGAACTGGTCAAGGAAGCCAGCTACAAGGAGATCTGCGCCGAATTCAAGGCCCAGTCCGAGGGCGCGCTCAAGGGCGTGCTGGGCTACACCGAGGACAAGGTCGTCGCGACCGATTTCCGCGGCGACGCCCGCACCTCGATCTTCGATGCCGAAGCTGGCATCGCGCTGGACGGCACCTTCGTCAAGCTGGTGTCCTGGTACGACAACGAATGGGGCTACTCGAACAAGGTGCTCGAGATGGTCCGCGTCATCGCCAAGTAAGCGCCACGAGGCGGGCCGGGCGGCGGACGGCGGCCGGCGGCCTGCCCGGGCGCTTGCGGGCGTCCACGGGCGCGCTACGATGTGCGCCCACCTTGTCTCGCAAGAGTTCGAACATGTCCCAGCCTTCCAACGACGCCCAGGCCGCCAGGGACCTGGAGCTGGCCATTGAAAAGGCCAAGGAGGTCGCCGCCGACATCCGGCAGGCCGCCGACGATCTGGCCGTGGCCAATACCGTGCTCGATTCCCACCTGGGCGAACAGGCGCGCACGCGCGAAGTCGACCTGGCGCTGGACCACACGGGCGCTGTCGAAAAGACGCTGACCCGATCGGCCGAGACGCTGGACCAGGTCAACGACGCGCTGGACAAGGCTGTCTCGCCGGCGCCACGCGGCTGAGCCGCAATCCTCCCAATCCAAAGACAAGGGCCGGTCCAGACCGGCCCTCCTGCTTTCCATGGACAAAGAAGTCGCACCCGCCGTCCTGACGGTCATCAACGAAAAGCGCCTGTCGGGCGACAAGCGCACGCCGGTCGAGATCATCACCAAGATGGGCGTGTTCGACGCGCGCGACAAGGCCTCCGACATGGCCTGGCTGGCCAGCGGCGACAACATCATCGTGACCATCTGGGCCGAGCTCGTCAGCGTTGGCGAAGGGGGCCGCTGGTTCCTGCTGGAATCGCTGGACCCGTTGCACCGCATCGGCGGGGGCGAGCGCACCGAACTGCGCATCCAGCGCACCAAGGACCGCATCGGCCTGATCAAGCGCGCGTTCGACGCCGGGCAGGGCCTGCGCGCCGTGCTGCAGACCAACCGCGTGGCCATCGCCGACCTGGAGACCGACAAGGCCGCGCGCATGTCGGTGCGCGTGCCCGACGAGCAGGAATGGCACGTGGCCGTCTGGAGTCCCGAGCAGCGCCACGTGGTGCTGGTGCGCGGCCAGCGCGGCTGGGTGCCGGGCGAGGCCGAGATCCAGGCGGCCCGCGCGCGCGCCGGCATCGCCGAGGCCGCGCCGGATGCGCCGGCCATCGCGGTCGGCGGCGGCGACCTGCGCAGTGCAGCGCTGGACCACCTGACGCGCCACTTCGCCGGTTATGGCTACAAGACCGAGGCCCCGGACACCCCCAACCCGGGCTACGAGGTGGAGGTGCGCGACAAGAAGGGCAAGACGCTGCTCAAGCTGGTCGTGAAGGGCACGGCCACGGGCGCGGCCGGCTATGCGCTGACGTCCGGGCAGCGCGCCTTCGCGCGGCGCGATCCGCAGTGGCGCCTGGCCGTGGTGTCCGACGCGGGCAGCCCCGCTGCGCAGCACAAGCTGTACAACGGGGCCGACATGGACAAGGCGCCGGGCCTGGCGCCCGAACTGGGCTGAGCGCCGGCGCCGCGGACCTTCAGGCCATCTTGCCCGACAGGTCCCACATGGCATCGACCAGCGCGTCGATGTCGTTCGCGTCGTGCCACAGGTGTGTGGAGATGCGCATCGCGTAGTGGTTCGACGCGGCCCCGATCACCGGGAAGCTGGCGTTGCGGATGATCAGGCCCTGCGGGTACTCGGCCTGCAGGCGCGCCACGAACTGGTTGGCCTTGGTCGCATTCGTCACGTCGGCCCTGTTGCGGAACACGTTGAACGAGGTCAGTGCGCACACCAGCTTGGGGTCGTCCTTGGGCGAATACAGCGAATCCACGCCCCAGCGCTCGACGATCTTCTCCTTGAGGTAGGCCGACAGCGTGAGGTCGTAGGTCTCGATGTTCTTGCGGCCGATCTGGTCCCACAGCTGGCAGGCGCTGGTCAGGGCCTGGAACAGCGGCGTGTGCGTGCTGCCGCAGCTGGTCACGCTGGCGGCGATGTCGTAGGTCGCCGTGCCGTTGGTGGTGCGCTCGCGCGTGGAATAGGTGCTCGTGTGGATCGGGTACCACTTGGGCAGCGGCAGCGGGTTGGAGGCGCGGATCTTGTTGCGGATGACCAGGATGCCGGTGGAGCCCGGGCCGCACTGCCACTTGTGGCCGGCGCCGGACATGAAGTCCATGCCCAGTGCGCCGTAGTCGTAGTGCATCATCCCCGGCAGGTGGGCGCCGTCGACGATGCTGATGAGCTCGTGCTGCTTGACCACCTGCATGATCTCGGCGATGGGCAGGAGGGTGCCCGTCACATAGGTCGGCGAGGACCACATCACCGCGCGCACGCGCTTGCCGGCCGCCTTGAGCGTGCGAATGCGCTCGTCGAACAGGTTCTGGTAAGTGGCTGCGGTCTGGTTGTTGCCGACGGGCAGCTCGATGCGGGAAATCTCGATGCCGTAGCGGTCCTGTGCGATCGCCAGCGGCACGTTGCCGCCCGGGTGCTCGTGGTTGGTCGTCACGACCACGTCGCCGGCCTGCCAGGGGATGCCCAGGATCGCGTGGCACATGCCCGAAGAGGTGTTGGCCGAGAAGGCCAGCTCGTCCGTGTCCACGCCGAAGGCCGGCGCCACCAGGGCGCGCAGCGCGTTGTGGTCGGTGTAGCCGCTGCCCGATTCGCGGGCCTTCTTGCGGTTTTCGGTGTCGAACAGGTCCAGTGCCACCTTGGGCATGGAGCCGGCCGTACCGATGTTCATGAAGGTCTTGGTCGGGTCCAGCGTGAACATGTTCTGCACGTCGGTCCAGAAAGCCTCGTTGGCCACCAGTTGGGCACGCAGGTCGGCCGCGGGCGTGGCCGAGTTGCTGCTGCCGCAGGCCATGAGCGCCGGGCCCAGCGCGGCGGCGCCAGCGCCGTAGCCCAGCATGCGCAGGAAATCGCGGCGCTTGGACGGCCAGCGCGTCGTGTCGGATGCAGCCAGTGCGTTCAGGTCCGGCGTGTGGACGGTGGCGATCTGTGGGTCTTGCATGGTGTGTGCTCCTGGTTGCGGTTCAGCGGCGGCCGGCGATGACGGCGATCTCGACCTTCACGTCGCGCGGCAGGCGTGCGACTTCGACGGTGGCGCGCACCGGCGCGTTGCCGGGCTTGAAGTACTCGCCATAGACCTTGTTCATGGCGGCGAACTCGTTGAGGTCCTTCATGAACACCGAGGACGAGAGCACGTCGCCATAGTCCAGTCCCTGCGACTTGAGCATGGTGCCGATGTAGCGCAGCACGGCGTGCGTCTGGTCCTCGATGCTGGTGCCGACGACGGCGTTGCCGGCCTCGTTGAGCGGGATCACGCCCGAGAGGTACAGCGTGTTGCCGTGCGCCACCATCTGCGAGTACGGACCGATGGCGGGCGGCACGCCGGTGGTCGACAGGACTGTGCGTTGGACCGGCACGGCGCAGGCCGTCATGAGCAGCGCTGCGGCGCAGCCAGCCAGCACCCTGGTGAAGCGGCCGGCACGGATGTTGTGGGGCATGGAGCTACCTTCCTTCCTCTGGAATCAAGAACGACGCGTGGCATCTCGGCCATGCGGAACGACAAGAGCCAGACCCTCCCGGGATGTTTTTGCTGCAGCGCAATGCGGTCTAACCTGCGCCGAATTCTAGGAATGGCACCGGGGTGTGTGACGGTTTCATTTCCCCTACGTGGTAGTACGCAGCGGCCACTTCCAGCCACCCGGCTCGCTGCGCCGCAGCAGTGTTTCCAAATGAAACGCTGCTGGCTGGCACCGTGATTGCTCTGCACATTCACGCCCGCCATGCCTCTTGCTTTACGTCCCGAAACTTTGGTGCATCTCGTCCCTGGAGCGGGGCACTGAGATGCAGTTGCGCCTCAAGCTGGTGCTGTTGTCGGGCGTGCCCATCGTGGTCGCGCTGCTGCTCATGGGGGCCACCATGCAGCAGCAGACCTACAAGCTGGTGCGCGAGGAGCAGGCCCTCGTGCAGCAGGCCTTCATGCAGAGCAAGCAGGCCGAGCTCAAGCACTACGTGGAGCTGGCGCGCAACACGCTGGCGCGCATCGCCGAAGGGCCGGGCGAGGTCGGCGTGCGCAAGGAGCAGGCGCTGGCCACGCTGGCGCGCATGCAGTTCGGCGACAACGGCTACTTCTTCGTCTACGACCAGCACGGCCAGCTGCTGATCGACCCCAAGACGCTGCCCATGCAGGGCGTTGACTTCTGCGATCCCAACGACCCGGCCAGCGCAGATTCGGCCCAGCGCATCCTGGCCGCGGCGCGGCGCGGCGGCGGCGTCGTGCATTACAGCTGGAGCAAGCCCAGCTCGCAGTCCGTCGTGCCCAAGATGGCCTACGTGCTTACGGTGCCGGGTTGGAACTGGGTCATCGGAACCGGCATCTACCTGGACGACGTGCAGGGCGCGCTGCAGGCGATCGAGCAGGGCGCGCGGGCCAACATCGAGGCCACGCGCCAGCGGGTCTATGCCATCGCCGCCGTCTGCGTGGTGCTGATCGGCCTGGGCGGCATGGTGCTGAACCTCAAGGACCACCGCGTCTCCAGCGACAAGCTGCGCCGGCTGGCGCGCCGCGTGGTGCGCTCGCAGGAAGACGAGCGCGTGCGCGTGGCGCGCGAACTGCACGACGGCGTGGTCCAGGTGCTGGCCTCGTCCAAGTTTCTGCTCGAGACCGCGCAGCTGCAGCTGGCCGATCCGGCCGCCGGCATGGGTGCCGGGCCGCGCCAGGCGCTCGACCAGGGGTTGGAACGGCTGGGCAGCGCGCTGGTGGAGATCCGGCGCGTCTCGCACGGCCTGCGCCCCGCCCTGCTCGACGACCTGGGCCTGGCGCCTGCGCTGCAACTGCTGGCGCAGCAGGTGCAGGAGGGTGGCGCCTTCCCGGTCGGCCTGGTGTGCCAGGGCGCGCCCGCAACGCTGCCGGCAGAGCACGCTACGGTGCTGTTCCGCATCGCCCAGGAAGCGCTGCAGAACTGCCGCACGCACGCCCACGCCGCCCGTGTCGAACTCGTGCTGCACGGCACGCGCCGCGGCGTCGGCCTGCAGGTCATCGACGACGGCCAGGGCTTCGACATGCGCAGCGTGTCCGGCGATGGCACGCGCGGCATCGGCCTGCGCAACATGCGCGAGCGGGCCGAGAGCCTGGGCGGCACGCTCAGCGTCGAATCGGGCCGCCATGGCACGCGCATCGCGGCCTGGCTGCCGCTGCCGCCGGGTATCGCCGAGGCGGCGCCGGCTGCGCCGATCGCCCCGGTCCCACCCATCCACCTCGCCCATCCCGCCCCAAGTCCCCCCCCCCCCCCCCCCACCCCCGGTGCCCTTGCACCCCAGCAACGAGAAATCTTGAAGGCGATTACGGTCAATGAAACAGCTCGACCAGGTGAGGCTTTGTATGACTTTCGCTGTGTTCGTATCGCG
>CAJYRH010000360.1 GCA_913776795.1 uncultured Pseudorhodoferax sp.
TCGCCGCGCACCAGTGCCTCGATCACGCCGCGTGCGTGGATGAGCTGGCCGACGGCGCGCCGGTAGAGCCGGCCGCCGTGCAGCTGGCGCAGCGGTGCCAGGTGCGCGCGCAGGGCCACGCCGCCCGACAGCGAATCGGCCAGCGTGTAGCCCACGGTGCCGCCGAAGGTGTCCTCCAGCCGCTGGTACGGCGCATCGGCGCGCACCACGATGTCGGTGGCGT
This sequence comes from uncultured Pseudorhodoferax sp., assembly GCA_913776795.1. The sequence continues at coordinate 224 of CAJYRH010000360.1, forward strand.
AGACCGGGCGGCCGCCGTAGTGCTCCGGGGCCGGCACGGGTGCGGCCACCAGCACCGGCCTTGGCTGCCGCTCGGCGAACGGAAGGCCGCACATCATGGCCAGGCCCAGGTCCTGCCGCGCCCACAGCACGCTCAGCGGCGCGGGCGGGTCGTGGTCGATGACGGGCCAGTCCAGCCGCGCGCGGTGCAGCACCCAGGCCAGCAAGGCCTTCCAGTCGGCGCGCGCCCACGGCGTGGCCGAGTACATGCGCGCGTTGGCGACGGGCGTGGACATGGCGGCCGCGCGTCAGCGAAAGCGCAGGGTCTGGCCGATGCCCAGCGCGCGGGCCTTCTCGAGCATGGCGTGGCCCAGTGCGATGTCCGACAGCGACAGGCCACGGTGCCAGAACAGGTTGGTCTCGGCATCGCTTTCGCGGCCCGGCTTGAGGTTGGCGACGATTTGGCCCAGCTCGGCATGCAGGGTCTGCTCGGACAGGCGGCCGCTGTCCACATGGGCGCGCAGCGCACCGAAGGGGCCAGCCTTGGCCTGGCCCCAGTCGTCCATGACCATCTTGTCCATGATGTCGGTCAGCGACAGCTCGACCGCGCTCATGGTGCCGTAGGGGATCACGCAGGCGCCCTTGGCGATCCATTCGGTCTTGAGCAGCGGCGCCGGCTGCTCCAGGCGCGAGGCCTCGACGACGATGTCGGCGCCGCGCACGGTGGACTCCCAGTCGGGCGCGACGGTGATCTTTTTGCCCAGGTCGCGCTCCAGCCGCGCCGCGAAGGCCGTGCGGCTCTCGGGCCGGCGCGAGTGCACGCGGATCTCGTCGAAGTCGAAGATGGCGTCGAGCAGGCGCACGTTCCAGTAGGCCGTGCCGCGCGCGCCGATGTGGCCCAGCACCCTGGAGTTCTTGCGCGCCAGGTGCCGCGCGCCGATGGCGGTGACGGCGCCAGTGCGCATGTCGGTGATGTCCGAGGCGTCGATCATGGCCAGCGGCACGCCGTTCCTGGGATCGAACAGGTTCAGGACCGCCAGCTCCGACGGCAGGCCCTGCTCGTAGTTGCGGTAGAAGTCGCCGACCGTCTTGACGCCGGCCACGCCATGCGCGCCCAGGCTTCGGATGTAGCCGCGCAACACATTGAAGTGCCCGGGGTAATCCTTCTCCGGCACCAGGTGCATGCGCGGTTCGATCGTGGTCTCGTCCAGGCCTTGGGCGCGCAGGCCCCGCTCCACGGCGGCAATGATCTCCGCGTCGGTCAGCGCCAGGCGCTCGATGTCGGGATGGTTCAGGTACGTGAGGTCGATGCGGGGCGTGGGAGGCGTGGAGGGCATTGGCGAAATCCTAGCGGTGCGCTTGCTCGGAAAGCGCATGAGCATCTGCGGGCAGCGCATATGCACCAGTGCGGCGCGCCAGCGTGCACCGATTTGCTGCCTATACAGGTATGGGCATGGTCGGCGCTTGGTGCGGAGCAAGTCGCGCGCCAGGGCGGACGCCGGGTGCCGGCAGACCCGTGCCGGAGCATCCGTGTTGCCGCAAGACGCTCGTCAGCGGCCTTGCCGCGTGCGGCCACGGCCCGGTCACCCGCGCAACCAAGGCGCAGCGACTTGCGCAGGCCATCGGTTGGCGCAGAGGTGGGGCGTGCCGGACCGGTCCGGCGCCGGTGGCTACGGGGCGAGGCGCTCGCGCAGCCAGCCGCCGCCTTCCTGGCGGTACTGGAGACGGTCGTGCAACCTGCTCCTGCGCCCCTGCCAGAACTGCCATGCGGCCGGCACCAGGCGGTATCCGCCCCAGTGCGGCGGCCGGGGTGGCTTGAGCAAAAACTGCGCGCCGTACTTCGCGGCATTGGCCACCAGGACGCCACGGCCGGAGATCACCTGGCTCTGCGGGCTGGCCCAGGCGCCGATGCGCGAGTCCAGAGGCCGGCTGTCGAAGTAGGCGTCGCTCTCGGCGGCACTGGTTTTTTCGACCACGCCTTCGATGCGCACCACGCGCTCCAGTTCGACCCAGTGGAACTGCAGCGCCGCATACGGGTTGCCTGCCAGCTCCTGACCCTTGCGGCTCTCGTAGTTGGTGTAGAAAACCAGGCCGCGCGCGTCGTAGCCCTTGACCAGCACGATGCGCGTGGACGGCCGCAGGTCGCTGCCCACGGTGGCCAGCGTCATCGCATTGGGCTCGGGCACCTGGGCCGCGATGGCCTCGTTCAGCCATTGGTCGAACTGCTGCAGCGGGTCGGCGTGCGAGGCCGCTTCGTCGAGTTCGGCGCGTTCGTAGCTCTTGCGCAGCGCGGCGATGGAGGTCTGGAGTTCGCTCATGGCGCGAGATTGTGCGCCTTCGCTGATGCGGCGATTGACGACTGAATATTCATTCGCCTAAGATGCCGGTGTGAAACCCAAGGACGAAGACAAGCAGCAGGCCATCGCCGACGCCACCTTTGCGCTCGTGGAGCAGGTCGGCCTGTCCGGCCTGACCATGGCCTCCATTGCACGCCAGGCAGGCATCGCCACGGGCACGCTCTATGTCTACTACAAGTCCAAGGAGGAACTGCTCAACGCGCTGTACGAGCAGGTCAAGGGTGCGCTGGGCCGCCTGATCACGGCCGACCACGATCCCGGCATGCCGTTCCGCGCGCGCTTCCAGCGCAACTGGCTCCTGATGCTGCGCTTTCGCATGGCGCACTACGCCGAGACCGTGTTCATGGAGCAGTACTACAACTCGCCCTGGTTCAGCGAGGCCTCGCGCCAGTTCTCGGCCCGCTTCACGCAGGACTGCCTGGGCTTCTTCGACGAGGCGCGGGCCCAGCAAATCGTGAAGGATGTGCCCACCATGCTGCTGGCATCGAGCTTCTTCGGCTCTGTGCGCGAGACCGCGAACCTGCTGCGCAGCGGCGACCTGCCGGACGACGATGCAGCGCTGTCCCAGGCCTTCGGCATCTTCTGGGATGGCATCAAGGGCTGACGCCATGCCGGAACGACCAATCCATCCGACACATAAAAGAATGAACATTCATTCATCGCAAATTCCCACCCACGAAAGCCCACCATGCCCAACCTGAACATCAATGGCCAGGACGTCCGTGTCGACGCCGATGGCTCCACCCCCATCCTTTGGGCCCTGCGCGATACGCTGGGCATGACCGGCACCAAGTTCGGCTGCGGCGCTGCGCTGTGCGGCGCCTGCACCGTGCACCTGAACGGCGCAGCGATTCGCTCCTGCGTCACGCCCATCTCGGCGGCCGAAGGCCAGAAGATCACCACCATCGAGGCGATCCCGGCGGACCGCGTCGGCAAGGCCGTGCACGCGGCCTGGGTCAAGATCGACGTGGCCCGGTGCGGCTACTGCCAGAGCGGACAGATCATGAGCGCCACCGCGCTGCTGCAGGCCAACCCCAACCCTACCGATGCCGACATCGACGCCGCCATGGCCGGCAACATCTGCCGCTGTGGCACCTATGCGCGCATCCGCGGCGCGATCAAGGACGCGGCCGCGTCGCTGGCCTGAACGGGAGACCACCATGCACCTGCACGACACCACCCCCGAACAGATCCGCGCCATGCTGCCGCCGCAGCTGCAGCGCCGCCTGGCTGGCACCGATGAAGCCGAGGGCCTGCCGCGCCGCAGCTTCCTCAAGCTCGGTGCCGCCACCGGTTTCGCGCTGGGCGTGTTCCCGCTGCCGGGCCAGGCCCAGGGCGCGGCCGCGCCGGCGCTCAAGCCGGGCCAGCAGCCGGCCGCGTTCGTGAAGATCGCGCGCGACGGCAGCGTCACCGTGACCGTCAACCGCCTGGAGTTCGGCCAGGGCACGCACACCGGCCTGGCCATGGTGCTGGCCGAGGAGCTGGATGCCGACTGGAGCCGCGTGCGCGCCACCCACGGCGACGCCGCCATGGCCTATGCCGATCCGGCCTACGGCATGCACCTGACGGGCGGCTCCACCGCCATCAAGAACTCCTACACCCAGTACCGCGAGCTGGGGGCCCGCACCCGCGCGATGCTGGTGCAGGCCGCCGCCACGCAGTGGGGCGTGCCGGCCACGTCGCTGGCCACCGAGCGTGGCGTGGTCATCGGCCCCGGCGGCAAGCGCCTGGACTACGGCGCGCTGGCCGAGGCCGCCATGCAGCTGCCCGTGCCCCCCCAGGTCACGCTCAAGGACCCGAAGAACTTCAAGCTGATCGGCCAGCCCACCGGCCGGCTCGACGCGCAGGCCAAGTCCAGCGGCCGGCAGGACTTCGGGATCGACGTGCGCCTGCCCGGCATGCTGACCGCCGTGTGCCAGCACCCGCCGGTGTTCGGCGGCAAGCTGGCGTCGGTGGACGACGCCGCTGCGCGCGCCGTGAAGGGCGTGAAGGCCGTGCTGCGCGTGCCGCTGCACAACGGCGGCGAGGGCGTGGCCGTGGTCGCGGACGGGTACTGGGCGGCCAAGCAGGGCCGCGACGCACTCCAGCTGCAATGGAGCGATGCCGGCCTGCAGAAGGTCGACAGTGCCGCGCAGCTGGCGAGCTACCGTGCACTCGCCGCCAAGACCGGCCACATCAAGTACCAGGCCGACATGGCGCCGCTGGCCGGCGCGCCGCACAAGATCAGCGCCGAGTTCCATTTCCCCTACCTGGCCCATGCGCCCATGGAGCCGCTGAACTGCACCGTGCAGCTCACCGGCCGCGGTGCCGACGCCAAGGCCAAGCTCTGGGTCGGCACGCAGATGCCGGGCCTGGAAGCCGCCGCCGCCGTGCGCGTGCTGGGCATCAAGCCGGAGAACCTGGCCATCGAGGTGCAGATGGCTGGCGGCGGTTTCGGCCGGCGCGGCCTGCCGACCAGCGACTTCGTGGTCGAGGCCTGCACGATCGCCAAGGCCGCCCAGGCGGCCGGCATCGCCGCCCCGATCCGCACGCTGTGGAGCCGCGAAGACGACATCCGCGGCGGCTACTACCGGCCCATGCACGTGCACCGCGCCGAGATCGGCTTCGACGCCAAGGGCAAGGTGCTGGCCTGGGACCATGTGATCGTGGGCCAGTCCATCATGGCCGGCACCTTCTTCGAGTCGGCCATGGTCAAGGATGGCGTGGACACCACCATGGTCGAGGGCATGCGCGCGCCCTACGACGTGCCGATGCGGCTGTCGGCCCACCATCCCAGGGACAACGTGCCGGTGCTCTGGTGGCGCAGCGTGGGCTCCACCCACACCGCCTATGTGATGGAGACGCTGGTCGACGAGATCGCGCGCACCACCGGGCAGGACCCCGTGGCCTACCGCATGGCGCTGATGGACGCGAAGAGCGCACGCCACCGCGCCGCGTTGCAGTTG
>CAJYRH010000361.1 GCA_913776795.1 uncultured Pseudorhodoferax sp.
CAAGGACAAGGGCACCGGCAAGGAAAACAAGATCACCATCAAGGCGAACTCGGGCCTTTCCGAAGCCGAGATCCAGCAGATGGTGAAGGACGCCGAACTCAACGCGGCCGACGACAAGAAGAAGCTCGAGCTGATCCAGGCCCGCAACCAGGGCGAGGCTTCGGCGCACAGCGTGAAGAAGAGCCTGGCTGAGCATGGCGACAAGCTCGAAGGCAGCGAGAAGGAAGCCATCGAGACCGCGCTGAAGGCGCTGGACGAAGCGCTCAAGGGCGAGGACAAGGCCGCCATCGACGAGAAGACCACGGCGCTGATGACCGCCTCGGCCAAGCTCGGCGAGAAGGTCTACGCCGACATGCAGGCCAAGCAGGCGGCCGAAGGCGCAGCGGGCGCGGCCGGTGCAGCGGGTGCGGGCGCCGCACCGGGCGCCGGTGAACAGCAGGCATCGGCCAAGCCCGCGGACGACGACGTCGTCGACGCCGAGGTGAAGGAAGTCAAGAAGGGCTGATCCAGCCCACCCTTACGCCGCGCCGCAGCCGTACGACAGGCTGCGCGCGGCGTTCCCGTTTGACCGAGCGCGCACAGCCGACCCGAACGAACCATGTCCAAACGCGATTACTACGAAGTCCTCGGGGTGCCCAAGAACGCCTCGGAAGACGAGATCAAGAAGGCCTATCGCAAGTTGGCGATGAAGCACCACCCGGACCGCAACCAGGGTGACAGCGCCAAGACGGCCGAAGAAAAGTTCAAGGAGGCGAAAGAGGCCTACGAGATGCTGACCGACGGTCAGAAGCGGGCTGCCTACGACCAGTTCGGCCATGCCGGCGTGGACCCCAACATGCGCGGCCCCGGTGGCGCCGGCGCTGAAGGCTTCGGCGGCTTCGCCGAGGCGTTCGGCGACATCTTCGGCGACATGTTCGGCCAGCAGCGCGGGCGCGGCGGCGCCGGCGGTGGCCGCCAGGTGTTCCGGGGCAGCGACCTCTCCTACGCCATGGAGATCACGCTCGAGGAGGCCGCCCGCGGCAAGGACGCGCAGATCCGCATTCCGAGCTGGGAAGCCTGCGACACCTGCCATGGCAGCGGCGCCAAGCCCGGCACCCAACCCAAGACCTGCACCACCTGCAACGGCCAGGGCGCGGTGCAGATGCGCCAGGGCTTCTTCAGCGTGCAGCAGACCTGCCCGACCTGCCGCGGCACCGGCAAGATCATCCCCGAGCCCTGCAGCGCCTGCCAGGGTCAGGGCAAGATCAAGAAGCAGAAGACGCTGGAGGTGAAGATTCCCGCCGGCATCGACGACGGCATGCGCATCCGCTCGGTCGGCAACGGCGAGCCCGGGTCCAACGGCGGCCCGCCGGGCGACCTGTACATCGAGATGCGCATCAAAAAGCACGACATCTTCGAGCGCGATGGCGGCGACCTGCATTGCACGGTGCCAGTCAGCTTCATCACGGCGGCGCTGGGTGGCGAGATCGAGGTGCCCACGCTGTCGGGCAAGGCGGCCATCGACATCCCCGAAGGCACGCAGGCCGGCAAGCAGTTCCGGCTGCGCGGCAAGGGCATCAAGGGCGTGCGCGACAGCTATCCCGGCGATCTGTACTGCCATATCGCGGTGGAGACGCCGGTCAAGCTGACAGAGCACCAGCGCAAGCTGCTGCGCGAGCTCGAAGACTCGCTGCGCAAGGGCGGCGGCAAGCATTCGCCGAGCGGCGACAGCTGGACGGACCGGCTGAAGAAGTTCTTCAGCGCCTGACCCTCCAGTGCGACAACGCGGGCTTCGGCCCGCGTCGTCGTTTGGGACGCAGATCCGGGGCTTAGAACAGGCTGGCCTGCCCGTCCAGCGACGGTCGACGGAACAGGCGCAGGTCTGCGGCTTCGCGCTCGCGGTTGAAACCCAGCCTGGCACAGGCCTTCTCGAAGCGCTGGCCGATCAGTTCGGCCCAGATGCCGCTGCCCTTCATGCGCGTGCCGAAGTCGCTGTCGTAGTCCTTGCCGCCGCACATCTCCTGCACGCGCGCCATCACGCGCTCGGCCCGGTCGGGCAGGTGCAGCGCCAGCCACTCGCGGAACAGCGGCGCCACCTCCCAGGGCAGGCGCAGCACGGTGTAGAAGGCGCTGCGCGCGCCGGCGTCCCAGGCCGCCGCCAGCACCTGCTCCATGTCTTCGGTGACGAACGGGATCTGCGGCGCCACGCTCACGCCCACCGGGACGCCTGCATCGACCAGCGTGCGGATGGTGCGCAACCGGCGCTGCGGTGAGGCCGCCCGTGGTTCCAGCGTGCGCGCGATGCGCTGGTCCAGCGTGGTGATGGTCACGTACACGGCGGCCAGCCGCCGTGCGGCCATCGGTGCGAGCAGGTCCAGGTCGCGCTCCACGCCGCTGGATTTCGTGATGAGCGAGAACGCATGCTGCGCCTCGTGCAGCACCTCGACGAGCCCACGTGTCAGGCGCAGTTCGCGCTCCACCGGCTGGTAGCAGTCGGTCGCCACGCCGATCACCAGCCCCTGCGGCAGGTAACGCGGCCGCGCGAGCTCGGCGCGCAGCAGTTGCGCGATGTTGCGCTTGGCAACGATCCGGGTCTCGAAGTCCAGGCCCGGCGACATGTTGAGGTAGCTGTGGGTCGGCCGCGCGAAACAATAGATGCATCCGTGCTCGCACCCGCGGTAGGGGTTGACCGACTGCTCGAAGTAGATGTCGGGCGACTGCTGCTGCACGATGGCGCTCTTGGCATCCTCGAAGATGACCTCGGTCTGCATGGGCGCATTGGCCTGCCAGTCGTCCTGCTGCAGGGTGCCCCAACCATCGTCGAAGGCACCGCGCGCGTCCTTGGAAAAGCGGTGTGCGATCCGCGTGGCAGCACCGCGGCCCTTGAACGCGGCAATAGGGACGGAGGTCTCGGTGGCCATGTCTCGAATACTGTTGATTCAACCAGTATATGCAGCATCCCAACCTGCAGCAAGGCGCACCGACCAGACGGCCCGCGGCGCGCGCCCGAACATTCGGCCGGCCTGGCAGCGAGCCCCACCCGCCTGCGTGGCGGGAGCGCAGCCGGGCAGTATCAACTCGGGATCAGAAGCGAGGCCCAGCGCATGCGCGGCCTCCGGCGCACCATGCCGAGGACGGATGGGCGACGGCGGCCACGACGACCCTTGGCGCGCACAGCCTGACCCGAAGCTGACCGTTGCACACGCAGCAAAAAGCCTGCGCGAAGAGGGAATCACCAAAGGGAAGGCGCTCGCCCATCGATAAAATTCATCGCGATGTCCCTGGCACTGCTCGTCCTCGTTCCCTTTCTCGGCAGTGTCCTCGCGATGTTCATGCCCTCGTACGCCCGCAACCGCGAGGCGACGCTGGCAGGCCTGGTGGCACTGGGTTGCGCGGTCCACCTTGGCATGCAGTTCCCGCAGGTCACCGGCGGCAACGTGCTGCGCGAGGAATACCTCTGGCTGCCCACGCTGGGCGTGAACCTGGTGTTCCGCCTGGACGGCTTCGCCTGGCTGTTCGGCATGCTGGTCACGGGCATCGGCACATTGGTCGTTCTGTACGCGCGCTACTACCTGTCGGCGTCTGACCCGGTGCCCCGTTTCTTCTCGTTCTTCCTGGCCTTCATGGGTTCCATGATGGGTGTGGTGCTGTCGGGCAACCTCGTGCAGATGGTGCTGTTCTGGGAGCTCACGAGCCTGTTCTCGTTCCTCCTGATCGGCTACTGGCACCACCGCAAGGATGCGCGCCGCGGCGCGCGCATGGCGCTCACGGTCACGGGCGCCGGCGGCCTGTGCCTGTTCGCCGGCGTGCTGCTGCTCGGCCGCATCGCGGGCAGCTACGACCTGGACGCCGTGCTCGCCGCCGGCGCGCAGATCAAATCCCACGCGCTCTACCCGGCCGCGCTGGTGCTGGTGCTGCTGGGCGCCTTCACCAAGAGTGCGCAGTTTCCCTTCCACTTCTGGCTCCCACGGGCCATGGCCGCGCCCACGCCGATCTCTGCCTACCTGCACTCGGCCACCATGGTCAAGCTCGGCGTGTTCCTGCTCGCCCGGCTGTGGCCGGCGCTGGCCGGTACCGAGCAATGGTTCTGGCTGGTCGGCGGCGCCGGCGCGATCACCCTGCTGCTGGGCGCCTATGTGGCGATGTTCCAGAACGACCTCAAGGGATTGCTGGCCTATTCCACGATCTCGCACCTGGGCCTCATCACGCTGCTGCTGGGCATGAACAGCCCCATGGCCACCGTGGCTGCGGTCTTCCACATCATGAACCACGCGACCTTCAAGGCCTCGTTGTTCATGGCCGCCGGCATCATCGACCACGAGTCCGGCACCCGTGACATCCGCAAGCTCTCGGGCCTGGCCCGGCTCATGCCCATCACCGGGATGCTGGCCATCATCGCCAGCGCCTCGATGGCCGGCGTGCCGCTGCTCAACGGCTTCCTGTCCAAGGAGATGTTCTTCGCCGAGACCGTGTTCCTGCAGTCCACACCCTGGGTCGACCGCGCCCTGCCGGTGCTGGCCACGGTGGCCGGGCTGTTCAGCGTGGCCTATTCGGCACGATTCGTGTTCGACGTGTTCTTCGGCCCCTCGTGCGTCGGCGCCGTGCCCAAGCCGCCGCACGAGCCACCCCACTGGATGCGCGTGCCGGTCGAGCTGCTGGTGCTGGCCTGCCTGGTCGTGGGCGTGGCGCCCGAATGGTCGGTCGGCCCCTTGCTGGCTGCCGCCGCGGCACCGGTGGTCGGCGGGCCGCTGCCGGAGTACAGCCTGGCGGTCTGGCACGGCCTGAACCTGCCGCTGGCCATGAGCTTCGTCGCGCTGGCGGGCGGCGCCGTGCTGTACCTCGTGCAACGGCGCCAGCGCGGCATGGGGCGCCTGCGCCGCACGCCGGTGCTGCACCACCTGGACGGCCAGCGCGTGTTCGAGAACCTGCTGGCCCGTGCGTCGCAGGCCGGCCGGCTCAGCCGCCGCCTGCTGGCCACCAGCCGGATGCAGACGCAGCTGCTGCTGCTGGTCTGCGTGGCCCTGGCCGGCGCGGG
>CAJYRH010000362.1 GCA_913776795.1 uncultured Pseudorhodoferax sp.
CATGCCAAGCAGGCAGACCACGCGGAACGGGATCGCTCGCATGGGCATCAGCGTGCAGAAGCTTACGCCGCCCGTCATGAAGCGCTGCCGCTGGCCGTGGTGCGCGAACGCTGGCTGGCCGTGCTCGCGCAGCAGGGCCTGCAGCAGCGCTTCATGACGGGCGGCGTGAGCTTCTGCACGCTGATGCCCATGCGCGCGATCCCGTTCCGCGTGGTCTGCCTGCTTGGCATGAACGACGGCGACTTCCCGCGCCCCACGGTGCGCGCCGACTTCGACCTCATGCAGGGCGACTGGCGGCCCGGCGACCGCTCGCGTCGCGACGACGACCGCTATCTGCTGCTCGAGGCCCTGCTGTCGGCGCGCGAGCAGCTCTACATCAGCTGGGTCGGCCGCAACGTGCGCGACCACAGTCCGCGCGCCCCCAGCGTGCTGGTCGGCCAGCTGCGCGACCACCTCGCGGCCGGCTGGCGGGCCGTCGATGGCACCGACCTGCTCCAGGCCCTGACCACCGAGCACCCGCTGCAGCCCTTCAGCCCGCGCTACTTTGCGCCCGACGCACCGGCCGCCCCACGCATCGACGGGCTCTACAGCTACGGCCGCGAATGGCAGGCCGCCCATGCCGAGACCGCCACCGCGCGCGGTCCGGGTGCGCCGCTGCCGGCATGGCAGCCCGAGACGGCCCAGCCGCTGCGCCCGCTGGCCGACTTCCTGGCCCAGCCCGTGGAGGCCTTTTTCCGCCAGCGGCTGCAGACCGGCATGGCGCTGTATGCCGAGGACACGCAGGACGACGAGGCCTTCGGCCTGGACAGCCTGCAGCAATGGACGCTGGAGCGCGACCTGCGCGCCGCGCTGCAGCCCTGGTGCGATGCCCAGCCAAGCCCCGCCGCCGCGCGCGCCGGCCTGGCCGAGGCGCTGGCCGGGCAGACCGCCGCGCTCGCACGCGCCGGCCAACTGCCGCTGCAGGCTTTCGGCCCCATCGCCGAAAACGCACTGGCCCAGCCGCTGCTGCGCACGCTGGGCCACTACCTGGACGCGCTCGAAGGCTGGCCAGCGCTGGAAGACCAGCGCCACGCGCTGCGCTGGACCGATCCGGCCACCGCCATCGCCTTCGACGACCCGCTGCCGCAGCGCCGTCTGCCCTCTGATGCCGAGCAAATGCCAGCCTGCCTGGTGCTGGCGAACGGCCGGCTGCACAAGGGCCCGACGCTGGCCTGGCACCACATCGTGCGGCACTGGCCGCAGCACCTCGCGCTGCAGATCGCGGCGGGCCCGACGCTCACGCTGCTGGCCAGCGAGTCGGGCCTGCTGCGCCTGCCCGCACTCGATGCCGAAGCGGCCAGGGCCACGCTGTCCGCGCTCGTGCAGGACTGGGCCGCGGGACTGGCCGAGCCGCTGCCCGTGGCCTGCAAGACCGCGTTCGCGGTGCTGGCCGGCGATCCACGCGGCGCGCAGGCGCTCTACGACGGCGGGCAGCATGCCAGCGGGGAAGGCCAGCGCCCGGCGCTCGCGCGCGTGTTCGCCGACTTCGCCACCCTGCAGGCCGCGCAGACGGCCGACGGCCGCGGCCTGCGGGCCTGGAGCGAGGCCTTGTACGGGCCGCTCTGGCGCGCACTGGGCGGGGCATACCGCGGCCAGTCCGGCGTCGAGGAGGACGCGGCATGAGCGCCGCCCGGCCGCCCGAAGGCGCTCGCACCACAGGCGAAGCCAAAGGTACTCCAGTGCGCGATGTGCAAGCCCTCGACCCGCTGCACTTCCCGCTGCACGGCCAGCGCCTGATCGAGGCGAGCGCCGGCACCGGCAAGACATGGACCATCGCGCTGCTGTACCTGCGCCTGGTGCTGGGCCATGGCGCGGACGGCACGGCCTTCGCGCGCGCACTGACGCCGCCCGAGATCCTGGTCGTGACCTTCACCGACGCTGCCACGCAGGAGTTGCGCGAGCGCATCCGTGCGCGGCTCGACGAAGCCGCGCGCGTCTTCGCGGGCGAGGCCGAGGCCGCCCCCGGCGACGTGCTGGACACGCTGCGCGCCGACTTCCCGCCCGCGCACTGGCCGGCCTGCGCGCACCGCCTGCGCGTGGCCGCGCAGTGGATGGACGAGGCCGCCGTGGCCACCATCCACGGCTGGGCCTGGCGCATGCTGCGCGAGCACGCCTACGACAGCGGCAGCCTGTTCCGCCAGACCCTGCAGACCGATCTGGCCGCGCTGCAGCAGCGCGTGCTGCAGGACCACTGGCGCAAGAACTACTACCCGCTCGCGGCGCCGGCCGCGCAGATGCTGCTGCAGTGCTTCGCCGACCCCGACGCGCTCTGGAAGGCCGTCGACCCGCTGCTGCGCCGCGAGGACGCGCTGCTGCAACTGCAAGGCAACGCGCTGCCCGAAGCCGACGACGCGCTGGCCGCCCTGCACGCTGCGGGCGCCGCACGCCAGCACGCCGACGCGCTGGAGCAGACGGCGCGCGCCGCCTGGGCTGCCGCGCGCGAGGACCTCGAACGCCTGTGGCACACCGCCCGCCCGCATCTGAGCGGCACCAGCTACCGCCACAAGGACGACGAGGCCGTCTTCGCCGCCTGGCTGCAGGCCCTGGCCGACTGGAGCCAGGGCGCACCGGCGCCCAAGAACATCGCGCTGTTCGGTCTGGCCGGCGCCAAAGTCAAGAAGAACCAGCAACTGCCCGAGCACCCCGCGCTGCATGCCGTCGACGCCTGGCTGGCAGCGAGCGAAGGCATTGCGATCGACGAACTGCGCGCTCGCCTGGCCGCGCAGGCCGCCCACGCGCTGCGCGCCGCCCTGGCCGCCGAGAAGCTGCGCCGGGCCGAGCTCGGCTTCGACGACCTGCTGCAACAACTGGACCGTGCGCTGCACGGCGACGGCGGCGACGCGCTGGCCGCGCGCATCCGCGCGCAGTTCCCGCTCGCGCTGATCGACGAGTTCCAGGACACGGACCCCCTGCAGTACCGCATCTTCCAGGCCTCTGTCGCGGCCTGCGGGCGCGCCGCCGTCCA
>CAJYRH010000363.1 GCA_913776795.1 uncultured Pseudorhodoferax sp.
CCGGCGCAACCTCGAAACGCTGGTCGCCGCCACGCTGGAGGCCACGCTGCTGCAGCCGACCAAGGCCGCCACGCCGGCCTTCCTCGAGGCCGCTGCCGTGCTGTCGCAGGCCAGCATGCGCGCCTACCGCCACCTGGTCTACGAGACGCAGGGCTTCACCGACTATTTCTTCGAGTCCACGCCGATCCGCGAGATCGCCGAGCTCAACATCGGCTCGCGCCCGGCCTCGCGCAAGGCCAGCCAGAAGATCGAGGACCTGCGCGCCATTCCCTGGGGCTTCAGCTGGGGCCAGTGCAGGCTCACGCTGCCGGGCTGGTACGGCTTCGGCTCGGCGGTGGAGAGCTTCCTGGCCGGTGCAGGGCAGGCCGGCGCGGCCGGCCCCAAGCCCGCGGGCGCCAAGGACAGACTCGCACTGTTGCAGAAGATGTACCGCCAGTGGCCCTTCTTCCGCACGCTGCTGTCCAACATGGACATGGTGCTGGCCAAGAGCGACCTGCAGCTGGCCTCGCGTTACGCCGAACTCGTCAGCGACGCGCGGCTGCGCAAGAAGGTGTTCGGCGCCATCGAGGCCGAATGGCAGCGCACGGCGCAGGCGCTCGCCCAGATCACGGGTGAAAAGCAGCGTCTGGCGGGCAACGCGGCGCTGCAGCGTTCGATCCGCCACCGCTTTCCCTACATCGACCCCCTGCACCATCTGCAGGTGGAGCTGGTGCGACGTTATCGCGCCGGCCAGGCCGACGAGCGCGTGCGCACCGGCATCCACATCTGCATCAACGGGATCTCGGCCGGGCTGCGCAACACCGGCTGAGCCCGTTCAAGCGGCAGGCGCCGCGGCTCAGGCGTAGACGTCGAGCCGTGTGCCCAGCATGCCCTGCGGCACCGGCGGTGGTGGGGGCAGCGACGCCAGCAGCTGCGCCGCCGCCGTCTCCTGCGCATCCAGCGCCTTCTTCAGCACGCGCAGCTGGACGCTGGCCTGCACCCCGTCGACGGGGGACGACGACGATGCCGCACTGGCCGTGGCGGCCTGCACTGCGGGCGTGGTGGCGATGTTCACTGCGAACGGCCGTAGACGTCCTCGAAGCGCACGATGTCGTCTTCGCCAAGGTAGCTGCCCGACTGCACCTCGATCATCTCCAGCGGCAAGCGACCGGGGTTCTCCAACCGGTGCGTGGAACCCAGCGGGATGTAGGTCGACTCGTTTTCGGAGACCAGGTAGCTTTCCTTGTCGCGCGTGACGCGGGCCGTGCCCGACACCACGATCCAGTGCTCTGCACGGTGGTGGTGCATCTGCAGCGACAGCTGGCCGCCCGGCTTGACGACGATGCGCTTGACCTGAAAGCGCGCCCCGTTGTCCACGCTGTCGTACCAGCCCCAGGGGCGGAACACCTTGCGGTGCAGCTGGCCTTCGGAGCGGCCTTCGCGCTTGAGCGCATCGACGATCTTCTTGACGTCCTGGGTCTTGCTCTTGTCGGCCACCAGCACGGCGTCGGCGGTTTCCACCACGATCAGGTTGTCCACGCCCACGCAGGCGATCAGACGGCCTTCGGACAGGGCCAGCGTGTTCTTGCTGTCATGCAGCAGCACGTCGCCCTGCTTGACGTTGCCGCTCTCGTCCTTGGGCAGCACCTGCCACAGCGCATCCCAGGCGCCCACGTCGGACCAGCCGGCCGACAGCGGCAGCACCACACCGGCCGGCAGGCCGGCTTGGCCGCCGTCGGCCAGTCGCTCCATGACCGCGTAGTCGATGGAGTCGCTCGGGCAGGCCGTGAAGGCGGCCTTGTCGACACGCAGGAACTCGCCGTCGGCCGAGCCCTTGGCGAAGGCGTCCTCGCAAGCGCCCAGGATGTCGGCGCGGCAGGCCGCGATGGCCGCCAGCCAGACCGAGGCCTTGAGCATGAACAGGCCGCTGTTCCACGCATAGCCGCCGGCGTCCAGGTAGCCCTGGGCCGTGGCGCGGTCGGGCTTCTCGACGAAGCGCGCGATGCGGCTGCCGCCGCCGTCAAACGCCGCGCCGGACTGGATGTAGCCGTAGCCCGTCTCGGGCGTGTCGGGCGTGATGCCGAAGGTCACCACAGCGCCGGCCTCGGCCAGCTTCGCGCCCTGCACCACGACGGACTGGAACGCCTGCACATCGACGATGACGTGGTCGGCCGGCATCACCAGCAGCACCGGGTCAGCGCCATCGCGCCGCGCCGCAAGGGCGGCCAGTGTCAGCGCGGGCGCCGTGTTGCGGCCCGCGGGCTCCAGCACGATGGTGCCGGGCTTGCCCATCAGGCGCAGCTGCTCGGCGATGACGAAGCGGTATTCCTCGTTGGAGACCACCATGGGCGCAGCCACGGACACGCCCGCCACGCCCTCGACACGGCGCACGGTGGCCTGCAGCAGCGAATCTTCACCGATCAGCGGCAGCAGCTGCTTGGGGTACTTTTCGCGTGACAGCGGCCACAGGCGGGTGCCGGAGCCGCCAGACAGGACAACAGGTTGGATGAGCATGGTTGCGTCAAGGAAGTTGGAATGGGGGTTTCAGGCTGCGTAGCCGTTCGGGTTGCCGCTCTGCCAGCGCCAGGCGTCCTGGCACATGGCGTCCAGGTCGCGCTCGGCGCGCCAGCCCAGCACGGCCAGCGCCTGCGCCGGGTCGGCATAGCAGGAGGCCACGTCACCCAGACGGCGCGGCGCGATCTTGTAGGGCACGGGCTTGCCGCTGGCCTGCTCGAAGGCGCGCACCATGTCGAGCACGCTGTAGCCGGTGCCGGTGCCCAGGTTGACGGTGAGGCCGCCTTCATGCGCCTGCAGCCGTTCCAGCGCGCGCAGGTGGCCGATCGCCAGGTCCACCACATGGATGTAGTCGCGCACGCCGGTACCGTCGGGCGTGGGGTAGTCGTCGCCCCAGACCTGCAACTGCTCGCGCCGGCCAATGGCCACCTGCGCCACGTAGGGCAGCAGGTTGTTGGGCACGCCGCGCGGGTCCTCGCCGATCAGGCCGCTGGCATGCGCACCCACCGGGTTGAAGTAGCGCAGGATGGCGATGCGCCAGGAGTCGTCGCTCGCCTGCAGGTCGCGCAGCATGTCCTCGATCATGAGCTTGCTGCGGCCGTAAGGGTTGGTGGCCGACAGCGGGTGGTCCTCGGTCAGCGGCAGGCGCTGCGGATCGCCGTAGACGGTGGCCGAGGAGCTGAACACCAGCTGCTGCACGCCGCATTCACGCATGGCTTCCAGCAGGCGCAGCGTGCCCACGACGTTGTTGTCGTAGTACGCCAGCGGCTGCTGTACCGAATCGCCCACCGCCTTAAGGCCGGCGAAATGGATGACGGCGCGCGCACCGCTTGTCGCCAAGGCACCTTTCAGGGCCGCCCCGTCGCGGATGTCGCCGCGCACCAAGGTGGGGGTCCTGCCGGCGATCCTCCCGATGCGCGCGACCGATTCGGGGCTGCTGTTGCAGAAATTGTCGAAAATGGTGACGTCGTGGCCCGTTTGCAGCAGTTCGACGCAGACATGGGAGCCGATGTAGCCGGCACCGCCGGTGACAAGAATCATGTGGTGTTCTGGGAAAGACCGGCACAGGCCGGCGAAAGATGGTTCTTGCCGCGCCGTTTGAGGCTCGAAGCCCTGCGGCGGCTGGGGCCCGGCAAGAATAGCATGGGCCGTGCCAGCGTCTGTATCAGTCCGCGGCGCCGGATCGGGCGTTCAGTGCCCGCTGCATGGCGGCGCGGAACCACTGTGAGGCCGGGTCCGCATCGGCCGTCGCATGCCAGTACAGGAAGGTCTCGAGCGCGGGCAATGTCACTGGCATGTCCAGCACCTGGATGCCCGACTGCGCATGGTCCGGTCCTGCCTGTGCGCGCGACATGGTGGCCAGCAGATCCGTGCAGGCGACGATGGCGCTGGCCGCGCTGTGGCGCTGGCAGCGCACGCGGATCTGGCGTTTCATGCCCAGGCGGCCCAGGGCCACGTCCTCCAGGCCGACGCCGCGCCTGCGCCCCGTGACCAGCACATGCTCCTGGGCGAGGTAGGTCTCCATGTCGAAGCCGGGGCCGATCGCCGGGTGGGCGACCCGCGCCAGCACCACAAGCTCGCTGGCGCCGATCTGCTGGCGCCGGATCTCGGCCGTCAGCGGCAGCCCGATGTCCAGGGCCAGGTCGAGCTCGCCACTGC
>CAJYRH010000364.1 GCA_913776795.1 uncultured Pseudorhodoferax sp.
CCGGCTGCTGCCCGAGCCGCCGCCCGAACTGGCGCGCTACGTCCCGCATGCACCGGCCGGGCCCGTCGACGGCCGCGTGGTGTCGATCTACGGCAGTGGCGGCATCTCCAACACCAACGCAGCGCAAAGCCAGGTGGTGGCCATCAACAGGGGCACACGCGACGGCCTGGAGCGCGGCCACGTGCTCACGCTGCTCAGCGATGGCGGCCGCCTGCCGGACAGCACCGACCCTGCCAAGGCCATCATGAAGCTGCCCGACGAGACCAACGGCACGCTGATGGTGTTCCGCACCTTCGAGCGCGTGTCCTACGGACTGATCCTGGACATCCAGAGCGGCGTGAAGGTCGGCGACCGGCTGGTCGCACCACGCTGAGGGGATTGTTCCCGGGGCACACCCGATGGAGCGCAGCGAACTCGGCCACTGGCTCCGGCTGCTCGGCACGCCGGAGATCGGCAACGACACGGCCCGCCGGCTGCTGACGGCCTTCGGCACGCCGCAGGCCGTGTTCGAACAGCCCGCAGCTGCGCTGGCCCAGGTGGTGAACGCACGCCAGCTGCGGCTGCTGGCCGATCCACCCTCCGGCCATGCCCAACTGCTCGACGCCACCTGGCAGTGGCTGCAGCAGATGCCCGGGCAACGCTGCGTGCTGGCGCCGGGGCAGCAGGGCTACCCCGTGGCGCTGCTGCAGATGGCCGACCCGCCCCTGCTGCTGTACGGCACCGGCGATCTGGCACGGTGGCACGCGTTCGCCGCCGCCGAGTCAAACCGCGGCCTGGCCATCGTCGGCAGCCGCCAGCCCACACCGCAGGGCCTGGCCCATGCGCGGCAGTTCGCGCGCGGGGCCGCGGCGACCGGCTGGACCGTTGTTTCGGGCCTGGCCCTGGGGGTGGACGGCGCGGCGCACGAAGGCGCACTGGCAGGCACGGCCGACGACGCGCCCCAGCCAGCCACCGTCGCCGTGGTCGGCACCGGCCTGGACAGCGTCTACCCCAAGGCCCATCTGGCCCTGGCCCGGGCCATTGCGGCGCGGGGCATGCTGCTGTCCGAATACCCGCTCGGCACGCCGCCACTGGCTGCCAACTTTCCGCGCCGCAACCGCCTGATCGCGGGACTGAGCCGCGGCACGCTGGTGGTGGAGGCAGCGTTGCGCTCGGGCTCTTTGATCACCGCACGGCTGGCGGTGGAGCAAGGCAAGGAGGTGTTCGCGATCCCGGGCTCCATCCATGCGCCCCAGGCGGGCGGCTGCCACCAGCTGATCCAGCAGGGCGCCAAGCTGGTCACGCGGATCGAGGACGTGCTCGAGGAGTTCGGTCCGCCGGCGGTGGCCACCGCTGCGTCCGCCCCGGCCGCAGCATCGCCCGACGACGATGTGCTCGCCCACATCGGTTTCGATCCCATGGGACTGGATGCATTGGCGGCCCGCACCGGCCTGCCCACCGCGCTCCTGCAGGCGCGCCTGCTGGAGCTGGAACTGGACGGCCACATCGTGCGGCTTCCGGGTGCGTTGTTTCAGCGTTTCGCGGCCGCCTGAACGGCCTGCCAGGCCACTGCGCTATATTGGGCCCATGTTCGAAGTGCTCGCTTACGTCTACGAAAACTATTGGCGCGGCGATGCCTGCCCCGAGCCACAGCAGCTGGGCCGCAAGCTCAGTGCCGTCGGCTTCGAGGCCGAGGAGATCAGCCAGGCGCTGGACTGGCTCAGCGGCCTGCGCGTGGATACCGTGCACGAGGCGCTGCCGCCCAGCACGGCCATGCGGGTCTACACCCCTGCCGAGTGCGAGCACCTGGGCGCCGAATGCCTGGGCTTCGTGCAGTTGCTCGAAGGCGCCGGCGTGCTGCCGGCCGCACAGCGTGAACTCGTGGTGGACCGCGCGATGGCCGCCCCCGGCGGCCCGGTGGCGCTTTCCGAGTTCAAGATGATCGTGCTGATGGTCTACTGGAGCAGCGGCACCGAGCCCGATGCCTTGGTGCTGGACGAGCTTTCACACGACACCTCGACGCGCCTGGCGCACTGAGGCGGCGGCTCAAACCGCCAGCAGCCGCCCCGGGTTGGCGTCCAGCTTCTCCAGCGCCTGGCGCGTCGCGCGCAGTGTGAGCGCCTCTTCCTCCTGCGGAATCAGCAGGCCCGCCTGCAGGTAGGCGGCCAGGCGCTTGGCCTGGATCAGCGTGCTGCGGCCGTCCATGGCCGCGAACAGGAACAGCTGCTTGCGCTCGCTGCGCCAGGCCAGCTGTACCTGGCTGATCTTCTGGTTGTGGTCCAGCGTGAACCAGTGGCCCAACTGCAGCTCGTGCGCCCATGCCAGCATGGCCTCGCTCGGCTTGGCGCCGGCGTCGGGGATCACGTCGATGGAGGACGCATCGATGCCCAGCATGAGCTCGATGCTGTCGGCGTCCAGCGCCAGGTCGCCCATGCTCTCGTCGCTGACGAAGTCCTCCAGATTGGCCAGGCGCTGGGCCATCATGTCGATGCGCGCCTGCGGAATGGCCTCGGTCTTGGACATGAAGGCATCGGCCAGCGTGTCGCTGATGCGCTTGATGTGTCCTTCCTGCACGGGCGAGGACAGGCCCAGCAGCGTCATGCCCTGGCGCAGGCGCTGCAGCAACGCGGGCAGGCTCTGGATCACGCGCGCGCGGTCGGCCCGGTTGGGCTTGGCGCTGGCAGCCCAGACCAGGTCGGCCGCGGAGCGCTTGAACGCCACGGTCTCCTCGTCCTGCGGCCCCTTGCGCACAGCCGCCATGGCCAGCACCTCGGCCCAGACCTTGAACAGGAACTCGCGCACCTCGTCGCGCACCGGCATGTCCCTGAGCATGTTGCGCAGCTCGATCGTGTACTGGATCGCCAGCGTCTCCTTTTGCTCGACCTGCTGCGCCACGCTGACCACCTTGGAGGCCGCACCCTTCTCGGTCAGGAATTTGGACAGGAACTTCTGGAACTCGTCGTAAACGAGCTGGAACACGCGCCGGCCAGTCTCCGGATACTGCTCGATGACCTGCACCACGCGCCGGATCTCGGACTCCAGCGCACTGCCGCTGATGGCGTGGGCATCGAAGCCCAGCGCACAGGAGCCCATGCGGTCGATCAGCTGGCGCGCCGGGTGGTTCAACGTGCCGAAGAACTCGGGTTCGGCCAGCGCCACCCGCAGCACCGGCAATTGCAGCCGGGCGAACCAGACGCGCACAGCCGCCGGAATGCGCTCTTCGGCCAGGATGCTCTGGAACATCAGCGCGACGATCTCGATGGTGGCCTTCTCGCCGTCCGTCGAAGCCTTCTTCTTGAGCTCGTTGGAGCGATCGCGCAACGCGCCGGCCACACGCACCACGCTGGCCTGGCTGTACGCCGTGGCGTCGGCGTGATCGGCATCGCCGATCAGCATGTCGGGGTCGACGAGGCTCTCGTTGCGCTTGAGGGCATCGGCCAGCGTGGGGGTCAGGTCCTGCTTGGCGGTGGCCTCGAACATGCCTGCGGTCTGCTCGCTCAGCACACGGCGCAGTTGCCCCAGCACGCCCTGCGCCCTGCGGCGCGCGCGCGCCAGCGGCGACATGGCGGCCACCATCTGGCCGTCGGCCAGGTGGCGCTTGCGCTGGCCATCGTCCGGTGCCAGGGGCTGGGCGGTGTTGGGGCCGCGGCGAGCGGGCTCAGGCAGCAGGCTGTCCAGCGGATCCTGGCCGGTCGGGGCGTCGCGCTGTGCCTGGATGGCAGCAGCGTCGCGCTGCCCCAGCGCAGCTGGCGACATCTGGGTCAGGCGCACGCGGTACTTCAGCTCGCCATCGGGCTGCACGCCGGAGGAAAGCAGCAAGGCCTCGCAGGATCTGCAGGCATCCAGGAGATGGCCGGCCAGTTCGCGCTGCAGCGCATCCACCACGAGCAGGAGACTGGCACGCGGGAGGCGGCTGCCCAGCCACTGCTCGACCAGCAGCAGCATCAGCGTCTCGGGCCGCAGCACGTCGTCGGCCGGCAGCTCGTCGCGCTTTTCAAGTTGCTGCACGCGCACGCACAGCTCGGCCAGCGGCCCGCCGACACGCTCCTGCAGTGCCAGCGCCAGCCTGGATGCCAGAATCTTGTTCTCGACGACGTCGTCGCCCACCAGCGTCAGCTCGAGCACCGGCGGCGTCGGCTTGGACGACACCGCCACAGGGTCTGACCGGGCGGCGCGCTGCCAGGCAGCAGCCACCGCCTCCTCCCAGGCACGGCCGTGGCTTTGGAACAGCGTCCAGGCATCACGGCGCTCCTGCATCTCGCGCACCGAACTGACCTGCTCCAGCGCCTGCGTGAGGCGCTCCTTGACCGCAACGCCGACCTCGCCCAGGCGGCGACTGAGCTCGGCCACGAAATGCTGGCGCGTGCGCCGGGCCAGGGGATGGTCGGGTGTTGCGGTGGTGGACATGGACGTTCGTTGGCAGTCCTTCTAGACGACGGCGCCCGCGTTCGGGTCGTTCGGATCTTCGTCCTTCTTGGCGACTTTCACCAGATCCTCGCGCTTGACGCCCAGCCACATCGCGATCGCCGCCGCCACGAAACACGACGAGTAGATGCCGAAGCAGATGCCGATGGTCAGGGCCAGCGCAAAGTAGTGCAGCGTCGGTCCGCCGAAGAAGAACATGGACAGCACCACCAGCTGCGTCGAACCGTGGGTGATGATGGTCCGGCTGATGGTGCTGGTGATGGCCGAGTCGATGACTTCGGATGTGGTCAGCTTGCGGTAGCGCCGGAAGTTCTCGCGCACGCGGTCGAAGATCACCACCGACTCGTTGACCGAGTAGCCCAGCACCGCCAGCACCGCGGCCAGCACGGCGAGCGAGAACTCCCACTGGAAGAATGCGAAGAAGCCCAGGATGATGACCACGTCGTGCAGGTTGGCGAACACGGTGGCCACGGCGAATTTCCACTCGAAGCGGAACGCCAGGTAGACCATGATGCCGACGACCACCATGGCCAGCGCCTTCAGGCCATTGGTCGTGAGCTCCTCGCCGACCTGCGGGCCGACGAACTCCACGCCGCGCAGCGTGACGCCGGGATCGACGGCCTTGAGCGCGTCCACCACCTGCGCGGACTGCTGGGTGGCGTTCATGTCCTTGCGCGCGGGCAGGCGGATCTGCACGTCGCGCGAGGAACCGTAGGCCTGCACCAACACCTCGGAATAGCCCAGCGTGCCGATGGTCTCGCGCACCTTGCCGATGTCGGCCGACTGCTCGTAGGCCACTTCCATCACCGTGCCGCCCGTGAACTCCACCGACAGATGCAGCCCGCGGTGGAACAAAAAGAACACGGCCAGCGCGAAGGTCAGGAACGAGATCGCGTTCAGCACCAGCGCGTGGCGCATGAACGGGATGGTCTTGCGGATGCGGAAAAACTCCATGTCGTGCTCCTGAGCTTACTTGGCGGGGACCGCCAGCGCGTCCTGCTCGGGTCGCCAGACGGTGCCGATGGACACGCTCTTGAGCTTCTTCTGACGGCCGTACCAGAGGTTGACCAGCGCGCGCGAGAAGAACACGGCCGAGAACATCGAGGTGACGATGCCCAGGCAGTGCACCACGGCGAAACCGCGGATCGGGCCGGAGCCGAAGGCCAGCAGCGCCACGCCGGCGATCAGCGTCGTCACGTTGGAGTCCAGGATGGTGCCCCAGGCGCGGTCGTAGCCGGCGTGGATCGCCGCCTGCGGCGAGGCGCCGTTGCGCAGTTCCTCGCGCACGCGCTCGTTGATCAGCACGTTCGAATCGATCGCCACGCCGATGGCCAGCGCCATGGCGGCGATGCCCGGCAGCGTGAGCGTGGCCTGCAGCATCGACAGCACGGCCACCAGCAGCAGCAGGTTGAACGCCAGCGCAACCGACGAGAACACACCGAACAGTGCGTAGTAGGCGCACATGAACACCATGATGGCCAGGAAGCCGTACAGCACGCTGTTGAAGCCCTTGCTGATGTTGTCGGCGCCCAGGCTCGGGCCGATGGTGCGCTCCTGGATGATCTCCATGGGCGCGGCCAGCGAGCCCGCGCGCAGCAGCAGCGCGGTGTCGTTGGCCTCGGTGGTGGTCATGCTGCCGGAGATCTGCACGCGCCCGCCGGCGATCTCGGTGCGGATCACGGGCGCCGTGACGACCTCGCCGCGGCCCTTCTCGAACAGGATGATGGCCATGCGCTTGTTGACGTTCTCGCGCGTGACGTCCTTGAAGATGCGGGCGCCCTTGGCATCCAGCGTCAGGTTGACGGTGGGCTGGTTGGTCTGGCTGTCGAAACCCGGCTGGGCGTCGGTCAGGTTCTCGCCGGTCAGCACGACCTGGCGCTTGACGATCACGTTCTGGCCGGCGCGGTCCGGATAGCGCTCCGAGCCGAAGGGCACGGCGCCGGTGCCGGTCTCGGCGCTGCGCGCCTCGGTGCTCTCGTCGACCAGGCGCACTTCCAGCGTGGCCGTGCGGCCCAGGATGTCCTTGGCCTTGGCCGTGTCCTGCACGCCAGGCAGCTGGACCACGATGCGCTCCAGCCCTTGCTGCTGGATCACGGGCTCGGCCACGCCGAGCTCGTTGATCCGGTTGTGCAGCGTGGTGATGTTCTGCTTGAGGGCGGCATCCTGCAGCCGGCGCGCGGCCTCGGGCTTGATGCTGGCCACCATCTTCCAGGTGCCACCGACCTGGCTGTCGTTCGCGGACAGGTCGGGGAACTGGTCCTGCACGACGCGTCGGGCGGCCTCCAGGGCCTGGGCGTCGCGGAAGGTGATCTCCACGGTCTGGCCGCTGCGGTTGACCGAGGCACCGCGGATGTTCTTGTCGCGCAGCGCCGTGCGCAGATCGCCTGCGAAGGATTCGGCGCGCTTGTCGATGGCGCCCTTCATGTCCACCTGCAGCAGGAAATCCACGCCACCGCGCAGATCGAGGCCCAGGTACATGGGGTGGGCGTTGAGCGCGGCCAGCCAGGCCGGCGAGCGCGACACCAGGTTCAGCGCGACAACGTAGGACGGGTCGGCCGGGTCGGGCACCAGCGCGCGCTGCAGCGCATCGCGTGCCTTGAGCTGCTCGTCCGGCGTTGCGAAGCGCGCGCGCACGGAACTGCCATCCAGCGAGACGAGGTCGGGCATGGCGCCCGATTCCTTCAGGATCTGCTCGACACGCTCACGCGTGGCCGCGTCCACCCTCACGCTGGCCTTGCCGGCAGACACCTGCACGGCAGGCGCCTCGCCAAAGAAATTGGGCAGGGCGTAGATCAGCCCCAAAAGCAGCACGACCACGATGGTCACGTACTTCCATACCGGATAACGGTTCATGATCGGCCGCGCCCCGCAAGGCGCCTTTCAACGGGAAACGACTTACTTCAGGGTGCCCTTGGGCAGCACCTGCACCACGGCATGGCGCTGCAGCTGCACTTCCACGCCATTGGCGATCTCCACGCTCAGCGAACCCTCGCCCAACTTGGTGACCCGGCCGATCAGACCGCCGGCGGTGGCGATCTCGTCGCCCTTGGCCAGTGCGTCGATCATGGCGCGGTGTTCCTTCTGCTTCTTCATCTGCGGGCGGATCATGATGAAGTACAGCACCACGAACATCAGCAGCAGCGGCAGCATGCTGCCCAGCGACGACATCAGGTCGCCGCCACCGGAAGCTGCAGCAGGCGCGGTTTGAGCAAAAGCGGAAGAAATCAGCACGAAAGCGTCTCCAGGCGAGGATGCAAAGATCTAAAAGCGCACGAATGCGCGCATGGCTACGCGCGACAAGCGCGCGGAGCGGGCGAAAAACACGGGATTGTATGCCGCGCGCCACGGCGGGGCGCGACTGGCCCCAGGCGGGGTAAGGCTGGCGGGGCGCGGGGATTCAGGCCGCGCGCGCCTGGCCGGCCGGGTCGCGAAAGGCGGCCTGCAGCTGGGCCCACTTCTGCCGTGCTGCCGCGAGGTTGCGCTCCTTCACACGGCCGTAGCCCTTGATCTGCTCGGGAATGCGCGCGATGTCCAGCGCCACGGCGTGGTTGGCGGCGTTCAGGCCGGCCAGCACCTCCTCGATGCTCGCGCGGTACTCCTTGACCAGCGCGCGCTCGGTCCGGCGCTCCTCGGTGCGGCCGAACACGTCGAGCGCCGTACCGCGCAGACCCTTGAGCTTGGCCAGGATCTTGAAGCCGGTGAGCATGGAGGGGCCGTACTTGCGCTTTTGCAGCTCGCCCTTGGCGTTCTTCTTCGCCGTCATCGGCGGCGCCAGGTGGTAGTTGACCGTGTAGTCGCCCTCGAACATGCCATGCACCCGTGCCAGGAAGGCCGGATCGCTGTGCAGGCGCGCGACCTCGTACTCGTCCTTGTAGGACATGAGTTTGAACAGGTAGCGCGCCACGGCCTCGCTCAAGGGCAGGTGCCTGGGCGCGCCCATGGCCTGCTCGCGCGCGCGCACCTTCTCGACGAAGGCCTGGTACTCGGCGGCATAGGCGGCGTTCTGGTAGCCGGTCAGGAATTCGACGCGCCGCGCCACGAGCTGGTCCAGCGTCTCGCGCTTCTTGAAGTCGACGACCTGCACCTTGCCACTGCCATTGGCCAGCAGCTGCTCCATGGCGGCGGGCTCGGCCGCCGCGCGGCGGCCCCAGGCGAAAGCGGCCTTGTTCTGCTCGACGGCGACGCCGTTCAGCTCGATGGCGCGCACCAGGGAATCGAAGGACAGGGGGATCCACCCCCTTTGCCACGCGTAGCCCAGCATCATGGGATTCACGTAGATGGTGTCGCCCATGAGCCTGGTGGCCGCAGCGTCGGCATCGAAGCGGCCCAGGCCGTTGTCGCCGACGATCTGCGCCAGCTCGGCTGCGCAGGCTTCGGCCGGGTTCTGCCATTCGGTGTTCTTGACGAAGGCCGCCGTCGGCGCGCCATGCACGTTCAGCGCCACCTGCGTGCGGCCTTCGCGCATGCGCATGGTCGATTCCTTGTTGGCCGCCACCAGCGGGTCGCAGCCCAGGATCAGGTCGGCCGCGGCCATGGAGACGCGCGTGGTGCGGATGTCGTCCTGGTGGTTGCCGATCAGCACATGGCTCCAGGTGGCGCCGCCCTTTTGCGCCAGGCCCGCCGCGTCCTGTGTGACGATGCCCTTGCCCTCCAGATGCGCGGCCACGCCCAGCAGCTGGCCGATGGTGATGACGCCGGTGCCGCCGACGCCGGCCACCACGATGCCCCAGGTGCCGTTCACGGCCGGCAGCTGCGGCTCGGGCAGCGCGCCGAGCTCGAACGGTGACGGCGCCTGTGCCTTGGACTTCGCCCGGAGCTTGCCGCCCTCCACCGTGACGAAGCTGGGGCAGAAGCCCTTGAGGCAGCTCATGTCCTTGTTGCAGGTGCTCTGGTTGATCTGGCGCTTGCGGCCGAACTCGGTCTCCAGCGGCTCCACCGACAGGCAGTTGGACTGCACGCTGCAGTCGCCGCAGCCCTCGCACACCAGCTCGTTGATGACCACGCGCTTGGCCGGGTCGACCGCCGTGCCGCGCTTGCGGCGGCGGCGCTTCTCGGTCGCGCAGGTCTGGTCGTAGATGATGGCCGTGGTGCCGGCGATTTCGCGGAACTCCCGCTGGATCTCGTCCAGCGTGTCGCGGTGGTGCACCGTCACATGGTCGCCCGGGATCGCCACGCCCTGGTACTTCTCGGGCTCGTCGGTCACGACCACGACCTTCCTGGCTCCCTCGGCATGCAGGCTCTCGGCGATCTGCAGCACCGAATGTCCCTCGGGCCGCTCGCCGACCTGCTGGCCGCCGGTCATGGCCACCGCGTCGTTGTAGAGGATCTTGTAGGTGATGTTGACACCGGCCGCGATCGACTGGCGGATCGCCAGCAACCCGCTGTGGAAGTAGGTGCCGTCGCCCAGGTTGGCGAAGATGTGCTGGTCGGTCGTGAAGGGCTGCTGGCCGACCCACGGCACGCCCTCGCCGCCCATCTGCGTGAAGCCGATGGTGGAGCGGTCCATCCAGGTCGCCATGAAATGGCAGCCGATGCCGCCCATGGCGCGCGAGCCCTCGGGCACCTTGGTGGAGGTGTTGTGCGGGCAGCCCGAGCAGAACCAGGGCAGCCGGTCGGCTCCCTGCACGCCGCCCACCTCCAGCACCTGCATGGAACGCTCCTTGGCCTCCAGGATGGCCAGCTGCGCGTCCACGCGCGCCACCATGTCGGCGCCGCCGGCGGCCAGCACGCCGGTCTTCTTCAGGCGCTGCGCCAGCGCCTTGGCGATCAGCGCAGGCGACAGGTCGGCGTTGGCACGCAACAAGGTGTTGGCCGTGGGGTTGGCCATGGACCACTCGCCGCCTGAGAAGTCACCAGCGACCTCGTTGAACTTTCCGAGCACGTTGGGCCGCACGTCCGCGCGCCAGTTGTACAGCTCCTCCTTGAGCTGGTACTCGATGACCTGGCGCTTTTCCTCCACCACCAGAATCTCCTGCATGCCGGTGGCGAAATCGCGCGTGAGCTGGGCCTCCAGCGGCCACACCACGCCCACCTTGTGCAACCGGATGCCAAGCTGGCGGCAACTCGCGTCGTCCAGGCCCAGGTCGATCAGGGCCTGGCGGGTGTCGTTGTAGGCCTTGCCGCTGGCGATCAGGCCGTAGCGGTCGTTCGGGCCCTCGACCACGTTGTGGTTGAGCCGGTTGGCGCGGATGTAGGCCAGCGCGGCATACCACTTGTAGTGGAACAAGCGGGCTTCCTGCTCCAGCGCATGGTCGGGCCAGCGGATGTGCAAACCGCCGGGCGGCATCTCGAAGTCGGTGGGGATTCGGACCTGCACACGCTCAGGGTCGATCATTGCCGTCGCGCTGGACTCGACGATCTCCTGGATGGTCTTCATGCCCGACCACACGCCCGAGAAGCGGCTCATGGCGAAGGCGTGGATGCCCAGGTCCAGGATCTCCTGCACGTTGGCCGGAAAGAACACCGGCAGGCCGCAGGCCTTGAAGATGTGATCGCTCTGGTGCGCGGCGGTGG
>CAJYRH010000365.1 GCA_913776795.1 uncultured Pseudorhodoferax sp.
TGCGCACGCACTACCGAAGCCCGCTCAACTACAGCGACGCGCATCTGGACGACGCGCGCAGCGCGCTGCGCCGCCTGTACACGGCGCTGGAGTCCGTGGCGCCCGCCGACGTGGTGATCGACTGGACCCAGCCGCACGCCGCCCGCTTCAAGTCCGCGATGGACGAGGACTTCGGCACGCCCGAGGCCGTGGCCGTGCTGTTCGACCTGGCCGCCGAAGTCAACCGTACGCGGTCAGCCGAGACCGCCGGCCTGCTCAAGGCCCTGGCCGGCACGCTGGGCCTGCTGCAGGGCGATCCGGTGGCGTTCAAGCAATGGCGCGCGGCCGATGCCGCTGCCGGCGCGGCCAACGGCCTTTCGCCCGACGCCATCGCCGAGCAGATCGCCGCCCGCGCCGCCGCAAAGGCCGCCAAGGACTTCCTTGAGGCCGACCGCATCCGCAAGCACCTGCTGGAGCAGGGCGTGGTGCTGAAAGACAGCCCGACCGGCACCACCTGGGAGGCCGCGCAGTGATTGTTTCCCCGGCGCCGCGCACTCGCGCGGCGAGGAGGGCCCATGGCAGCTAGGGCCCGCAAGACCGCCGACCTGCCCGTGGTGAAGGTCTACACGCCGCAGTACTGGCAGGACGCCTGCCGCCACCTGGTGCGCAAGGACCGTGTCATGAAGCGGCTGATTCCGCAGTTCGGGGACGCGTGCCTGGAGACGCGCGGTGACGCCTTCATCACGTTGGCGCGCAGCATCGTCGGCCAGCAGGTCTCGGTGAAGGCCGCCCAGACCGTGTGGGACCGCTTCGCGCTGCTGCCGCGCCAGCTGACGCCGGCCAACGTGCTCAAACTCAAGGTGGACGACATGCGCGCGACCGGGCTGTCGGCGCGCAAGGTCGAGTACCTGGTCGACCTGGCCCTGCATTTCGAATCCGGCGCGCTGCACGTGCGCGACTGGCATGCGATGGACGACGATGCCATCATCGCCGAGCTCGTCGCGATCCGCGGCATCGGCCGCTGGACCGCCGAGATGTTCCTGATCTTCCACCTGATGCGGCCCAATGTGCTGCCGCTGGACGACATCGGGCTCATCAACGGCGTGAGCCAGAACTACTTTTCCGGAGACCCGGTGAGCCGCAGCGACCTGCGTGAAGTGGCGGCCGCCTGGGCCCCCTTTGCCAGCGTGGCCACTTGGTATATTTGGCGATCGCTCGACCCGCTGCCGGTCGGGTACTGAACAGGAAAGAAGGAGAGCGGCTTTGCCCAAAAGAACCTTCCTCGATTTCGAACAGCCCATCGCGGACCTTGAATCCAAGATCGAAGAGCTGCGCTATGTACAGACCGAATCCGCGGTCGACATCTCGGCCGAGATCGACCAGCTCGGCAAGAAGAGCCTGCAGCTGACCAAGGACATCTACGGCGTGCTGACGCCGTGGCAGATCACCAAGATCGCGCGCCATGCCGAGCGGCCCTACACGCTCGACTATGTGAACGAGATCTTCACCGACTTCGTGGAGATGCATGGCGACCGTCACTTCGCCGACGACCTGTCCATCGTCGGCGGGCTGGCGCGCTTCAACGGCCATGCCTGCATGGTGCTGGGCCACCAGAAGGGCCGCGATACCAAGGAACGTGCGCTGCGCAACTTCGGCATGACCAAGCCCGAGGGCTACCGCAAGGCGCTGCGGCTCATGAAGACGGCCGAGAAGTTCAAGCTGCCCGTCTTCACCTTCGTCGACACGCCGGGTGCGTACCCGGGCATCGACGCCGAGGAGCGTGGTCAGTCCGAGGCCATCGGCCGCAACATCTTCGAGATGGCGCAGCTCGAGGTGCCCATCATCACCACCATCATCGGCGAGGGCGGTTCGGGCGGTGCGCTGGCCATCGCCGTGGCGGACCAGGTGCTGATGCTGCAGTACTCCATTTACTCGGTGATCAGCCCCGAGGGCTGTGCATCGATCCTGTGGAAGACCTCCGACCGCGCGCAGGACGCCGCCGACGCGCTGGGCATCACGGCGCACCGGCTCAAGGCCCTGGGCCTGATCGACAAGATCGTCAACGAGCCCGTGGGTGGTGCGCACCGCGACCACAAGCAGATGGCGGCCTTGCTCAAGCGCGGCCTCAACGACGCGTTCCGCCAGGTCAGCGATCTCAAGGTCAAGGAACTGGTGGACCGGCGCTACGAGCGGCTGCAGAGCTACGGCCGCTTCAACGACACCAAGGCGGACAAGTGGGCCGGAGATGGCGGCTTCTGCGCCACTGCATGTGAGCCGTGGCCTGGAGCGTCTGCCGGCGCTGTGCGCTGCGGCAGGTTGCAGACTACCCGACGGGCTGCAGCGCTTTTATTTCCTGCGCCACGGGCAGACCGCGCGCAACGCCTTGCGCATCTTCCAGAGCATCGAGGAGCCGCTCAACGAGACCGGGCTGGCCCAGGCCGAGCAGGCTGCAGCCTTGCTCGCCGAGGAACTGGCCGGCACGCAAGGCGTGCACATCGTCTGCAGCGATGCGCCTCGTGCGCTGACCACGGCGCGTACCGTCGCCCGCCTGCTCGCGCGCGAAGAGCGCCTGCACGCGGGCTTGCGCGAGCGCCATTTCGGCGTACTGATCGGCTCCTCGTCGGCCGATATCGACTGGGACTGCGCACCCGAGGGCGGCGAGACGCTGGAGCAGTTCGTCGACCGCACCCTGGCGGCCCTGGCCGAGGCCGTGGCCCATCCCGCGCCCGTGGTCGTCGTGGCCCATGGCGGCACGCTGCACGTTCTGGCCTGTGCGCTGGGCGTGGTGCTGGATCCGCTGCTGCTCGCCAATGCGATGCCACTGCGCTTCGACCGCGCGGGTGCCGGCTGGGCCGTCACGCGGCTTGGCACCGCGGCCACGGCGGGCGCCGTCCCCAATCTGGCCTGAGCCGCTGGCGATGGCCACCGCTGGCCTGTTCCTGTTCGACACGGCCATGGGCCGCTGCGGCATCGGTTGGGGGCCCCGTGGCATCGCATCGGTGCAACTGCCCGACCGCAGCGTGCCGCGCCTGCTGGCCCGGCTGCGCCAGCGCCTGCCCGGCGCCGGGATCGTGCCGCCGCCAGAGGCCGTGCGCATGGCCGCCGAGCGCACCACCGCGCTGTTGGCCGGCGCACCGGACGACCTGCTGGACATCGCGCTCGACATGGACGGCATCGCGCCCTTCCACCAGCGCGTCTATGCGCGTGCCCGCGCGATCCCGCCTGGCCGCACCATCACCTATGGCGAACTCGCGGGCGACATCGGCGAGCCCGGTGCCGCACGCGCGGTCGGACAGGCGCTGGGCCTGAACCCGTTCGCGCCCATCGTGCCCTGCCACCGCGTCCTCGCGGCCGGCGCGCGCTCGGGCGGTTTCTCCGCACCTGGCGGCGTGGACACCAAGCTGCGCATGCTGTTGGCCGAACACGCCGCGTTCGGCGCGCCCGGCCTGTTCGACTGATCAGCTGAACTTCGGTGCGCGCTTTTCCATGAAGGCCCGCACGGCTTCCTCGTGGTCGGCCGTCTTGTGCGCGATGGCCTGGTAGCCGGCCGACATCTCCAGCAAGGACTCCAGCGTGCTGTTCTGGCCTTCGCGCAGCAGCCGTTTGGTCATGCGCAGCACGCCGCCCGGGTTGGCCGCGATCCTGGCAGCCAGCGCGCGCGCCTCGGCCATCAGCGCATCGGCCGGCACCACGCGCGAGACCAGCCCGCAGGCCAGTGCCTGCTGCGCATTGAGCGCCTCGCCCGTGAAGGCCATCTCGGCCGCCTTGGACATGCCGACCGCGCGCGGCAACAGCCAGGCGCCGCCGTCGCCGGGCACGATGCCGACCTTCACGAAGCTCTCGGCGAAAGTGGCGTTCTCCGAGGCGATGCGGATGTCGCACATGCAGGTCAGGTCCAGGCCGGCGCCGATGGCGGGACCGTTGACGGCGCAGATGGTCGGTACGTCCAGGTGGTAGAGCGCCTTGGGGATGCGCTGGATGCCGTTGCGGTACTCCTCGCGGATGACCTCGGGCGACAGTGTGCTGCCGAAGAAGCGCTGCATGTCCTTGACGTTGCCGCCGGAGCTGAACACGGGGCCGGTGCCCGTGATGATCACGGCGCGCACCGAGGTGTCGCGGCGGATCGCGTCGCAGGCCTGCACGAACTCGTCGACGGCCGTGTTGCCGGTCAGCGCGTTGCGCGTTTCCGGCTGGTTCATGGTCAGGGTCAG
>CAJYRH010000366.1 GCA_913776795.1 uncultured Pseudorhodoferax sp.
CCAGGCTGGGCGCGAGGTCCAGCGTCGCCTCCAGGCTGATGCGGCCGTGCGTGGGCCGGACGCCGTAGAGCCGGCAGTGGTTGGCCGGCGCGCGCACCGAGCCGCCCGTGTCGCTGCCCAGCGCGAAGTCGCACAGCTTCGACGAGACGGCCGAGGCCGAGCCCGAGGACGAGCCGCCCGTGATGCGCTCCGGCGCCGCGCCGTTGATGGGCGCGCCGAAGTGCGCGTTGTTGCCGTTCATCGAGAAGGCCAGCTCGTCGGTCACGGTCTTGCCGACGAAGCGCGCACCGGCGTCCAGCAGCTGCTGCACCACGGGCGCGTTGCGCGTCTTGATGCCGGACATGGCCAGCACGAAGGGGCTGCCGCCGCCGGTCGGGTAGCCCGCCACGTCGTACAGGTCCTTCACTGCGAAGCTCAGGCCCGTCAACGGGCCGGTGGGCGCGGCCGGGACCGGCACGTCGGGGTAGGGGACGAAGGCGTGAGCGGGGTCGTGCAAGGGCATGGTGGGATTCTCGCGGGTGGGTTCAACCGACCGCCACAGGCGCAAGCGCGGCCACGGCATCGGTGCGCAGGCAGCGGGCGCGGTGGCCCGGCGCCAGTGTGACGGGATCGGGCCGGGTCTGCAGGCAGGCAGCCTCGGCCAGGCTGCAGCGCGCGGCGAAGGCGCAGCCCGGCGGCAGCGCGGCCAGGTCGGGCGGCGCGCCGCCAATGGTCTCCAGCCGCGCGCCCTTGGCCAGCGCGCCGTGGGCGCGGCTCTTGAGCAGGGCCACGGTGTAGGGGTGGCGCGGCGCGCGGATCAGCTCACGCGCCGTGCCTTCCTCGACGATGCGGCCGGCATACATCACGGCGATGCGGTCGGCCACTTCGACGGCCGCGCCGATGTCGTGCGTGACGAACAGCACCGACAGATTCAGGTCGCGCTGCAGTTCGCGCAGCAGCAGCAGGATCTGGATCTGCACGGTGGCGTCCAGCGCCGTCGTGGGTTCGTCGGCCAGCAGCACCTGCGGCTTGCAGGCCAGGGCCAGCGCGATCATGGCGCGCTGGCGCATGCCGCCCGACATCTCGTGCGGGTAGGCCTGCAGCCGGCGTTCGGGGCTGGGGATGCGCACGCGCTCGAACAGCGCGAGCGCGCGCTGGTGCGCCTCCGCCTTGGACACGGGCTCGTGCCGACGGATCGCCTCGACGATCTGCGCGCCCACGGGGTAGACCGGGTCCAGCGCCAGCAGCGGCTCCTGGAAGATCATGGAGACCATCTTGCCGCGGTAGTCGGCCAGTTCGCGCTCGGACATGGCCAGCACGTCGCGGCCGGCCACGCGCACCTCGCCCGTGACCTGGCTGCGCCGCGGCGGGTGCAGGCGCAGCAGCGTGCGCATGGTCACGCTCTTGCCCGAGCCGGACTCGCCGATCAGCGCGACGACCTCGCCCTGGCGCAGGTCCAGGCTCACGCCGTTGACGGACTGCACGGGCTTGCGGCCACCCGTGAAGGTGACGTGCAGGTCCCGCAGGCGGACGAAGGGTTCGGTAGAGGTGCTCATGCCAGGCTCGCCAGAGGGTGGCCGCTGCCACGTTGGTGGATCAGGCAGGCGACGGACTGCTGCGCCCGCATCACCCGCTGCGGTTCGGTGTGGTTGCACACGGCCGCGGCCTGTGGGCAGCGCGGGTGGAAGCGGCAGCCCGAGGGCGGGTCGATGGGGTTGGGCGGATCGCCCGCCAGCGGCACCTCCTCGGTGCGGTTGTCCGGGTCCATCGAGGGCATGGACGAGAGCAGTGCCCGCGTATAGGGGTGGGCCGGGTCGTCGAACAACGCGTCCGAGGGACCGACTTCGGCCACCTTGCCCAGGTACATCACCATCACGCGGTCGCTGATGAAGCGCACCACGTTGAGGTCGTGGCTGATGAACACATAGGTCAGGCCGAACTCGGCCTTGAGGTCCATGAGCAGGTTCAGCACCTGGGCCTCGACCGACTTGTCCAGCGCCGAAACGGCCTCGTCCAGGATCACCATGCGCGGCTGCAGGGCCAGCGCACGCGCGATGTTCACGCGCTGGCGCTGCCCGCCCGACAGTTCGTGCGGATAGCGCTCGGCGAAGCGCCCGGGCTCCAGCCCCACGCGGGCCAGCAGGTCGCGGGCGCGTGCCACCGACTCGCGGGTGGACACGCCGTGCACCTGCGGGCCGAAGGCGATCGAGTCTTCGATGGTCAGGCGCGGGTTCAGCGAGGCGTAGCTGTCCTGGAACACCATCTGCACCTGGCGCCGGAACTCCTTGAGCGGCAGTTCGCGGCTGCCCACGGTGCGGCCGTCGAACACCACCTCGCCCGCGCTCGGGGGGATCAGCTGCATGAGCAGCCGCGCGGTGGTGGACTTGCCGCAGCCGGACTCGCCGACCACGCCCAGCGTCTCGCCCTTCAGCACCTCGAAGTCCACGCCATCGACGGCCCGCACCACCTTGCGCGGCGCGCCGGGCAGCACACCCCCCTTGAGCGCGAAGTGCTTGGTCAGGCCACGGATGGTCAGCAGCGGCTGGGCCGGACCGCCGATCTCGTCGGCATGCTCCAGCGTGGCGGCGGCGGCCAGCAGTTCTGTGGTCATCGTGCTCACCCCTTGTTGTCCATGGCCGTGCGCAACCCGTCCGAGAGCAGGTTGAACGAGATCGAGGTGATGAAGATCATCACGCCGGGCAGCGCGGCGATCCAGGGCTGCACGTAGATGGCCGTGCGCAGCGTGTTGAGCATCAGGCCCCACTCGGGCTCCGGCGGCTTCACGCCCAGGCCCAGGAACGACAGGCCCGAGGCCAGGATCATGGACACCGCGATCAGGCTCGTGGCGTACACGAAGATCGGCCCCAGCACGTTGCCCAGCACGTGCACGCGCACGATGGTGAAGGCGCTGGCGCCCGAGGCGCGCGCAGCCTCCACGTAGTCGCGCCCACGCACCTGGGTGGTCACGGCCTCGGCCACGCGCGCGATCTGCGGGATGAACACGATGGTCAGCGAGATCAGCGAGTTAAGGATGCCGGCACCCAAGGCGCCCGACAGCGCGATGGCCAGCAGGACCGAAGGGAAGGCGTAGAACACGTCGATGGTGCGCATGATCACGCTGTTGACGGCGCCGCCGGCGTAGCCGGCCACGATGCCGATGACCGAGCCGATCACAAAGGCGCACAGAACCGGTGTGATGCCGATGAAGAGCGACAGCCGCGCGCCCACGATCAGCCGCGAGAGCATGTCGCGGCCCAGCTCGTCGCTGCCGAGCGGGTAGTTGGCGGTGCCGATGGGCTTGAGCCGGTTCAGCATCGAGGCCTGGTAGGGGTCGGCCGGCGCGAGCCAGGGGCCGAACACGCCGACGGCGATCAGCAGCAGCACGACGCAGGCGGCGCCCACGGCCACCGGGTCGCGCCGAAAGCGCAGCCAGACCGAGGCCCAGTAGCCGCGCGAGCGTTGGGTCGGAAGCGGCTCGACCGCCGCAGAAGAGGGAGACAGGACGGCAGACATGGCGGTTCTCCGTTTCAGCCGCGTGCGATGCGCGGGTCGAGCAGCGTCTGCACGATGTCCACGACGAGGTTCAGCACCACGAAGAACATGGCCAGCACCAGGATGGAACCCTGCAGCAGCGGCAGGTCGCGCTGGAAGATGGCCGAGTTCAGCAAAAAGCCTGTGCCGGGCCAGGAGAACACGGTCTCGATCAGGATCGAGCCACCCAGCAGGTAGCCCAGCTGCAGGCCCATCACCGCGAGCGCCGTGGGTGCCGTGTTCTTGACGATGTGGCAGAACACGCCGAAGTGCGTGAGCCCCTTGGCGCGCAGGCCCAGCACGAACTCCTGCTCGAGGATGTCGGCCACCAGCGCGCGCACCGTGCGCGCGATGATGCCCATGGGGATCACCGACATGGTGATGGCCGGCAGGATAAGGAACTGCAGCTGCTCCCAGGTCCACTGCCATTGGTCCGAGCCGCTCGGTCCCGCGCCCGTGGCCGGCAACCAGCCCAGCAGCGAGGAGAACACGATCACCATGACCATGCCGAGCCAGTAGTGCGGCACCGACACGCCCAGCACCGAGACCACCGAGGCCGCGCGGTCGATCCAGGAGCCGCGGAAGTAGCCGGCCACGAAGCCGAACAGGCAGCCGAAAACGAAGCCGATGGCGGTGGCCACCACCGCCAGCCGCAGCGTGTTGCCCACGGCCTTGATCACCTCGCCGGCCACCGGCCGGCTGGTGGCGATCGAGGTGCCCAGGTCGCCCTGCAGCGCGCGCCAGACCCAGCTGGCGAATTGCTCGGGCAGGCTGCGGTTGAAGCCGTACAACTCGCGCAGCTGGGCCTGCA
>CAJYRH010000367.1 GCA_913776795.1 uncultured Pseudorhodoferax sp.
GCCAGCAGCAGCTGTGCCTGGGCCGACACCCCCCACTGCAGCATGAAGCCGCCGGCGCCGGCACCGGCCATGCCGCCCAGGCTAAACATGCCGTGGAAGGCGCTCATGAGCGGCTGGCCGGCCTGCCGCTCCAGCTCGGACGCATCGGCGTTCATGGCCATGTCCAGCAACCCCATCGCCAGGCCGAACACCGCCAGCGACAGCCACAGCGCCACCATGCCGGGCATGTGCAGCAACAGCACGAGCGGCACGCAGGCCAGCAGCCCACCCCAGGCCGCAATGCGTGCCGCACCGTGCCGTGCGATCAGTCCGCCGGCCTGCGTGAGCCCGAGCACCGAGCCCAGGCCCACCGCCAGCACCAGTCCGCCCACCGCCCCCACGCCCAGGCCATAGGCCGACTTCACGGTGGGGATGTGCACGCCCCAGATGGCGAACAGGAAACCGGCGGCGAAGAACAGCAGTCGCGCAGCCCAGTGGGTGCGCAGATGGGACCAAGACATGGCGCGACGATAGCCGACGCGGCCGCCGGACCATGTTTACGGGTTAGCCACCGAGGTAGTCGCCCTCTTTTGATGAACAATGCGGCCCGCCGATGGCACGCTGGACGCTCCAGTCCATCGGCCCAGACCAACGACCAGGAGATCGATTTGAAACCAACGCTTCTCGCCAGCGCCGTGGCAGCCATCGCCCTCGGCCTTGCGGCGCCTGCCCAGGCACAGACCCCCGTCAAGATCGGCTTCATGGCCGAGCTGTCGGGACCGCAGGCCGCGTTGGGCCAGGACATGCTGGACGCCTTCATGCTGGTCGTAGAGCAGAACGGCGGCAAGCTCGGCGACGTGCCCGTCAACGTGCTGCGGCGCGACAGCCAGTTGAAGCCCGAGGTCGCCAACCAGATCGCCGACGAACTGATCGAGAAGGAGAAGGTGCCCATCGTCGCCGGCATCACCTTCTCCAACATCATGATGGCCGTGAGCAAGAAGCTGACCTCGGCCGGCGTGGTCGTGGTGGGCGGCAATGCCGGGCCGGCGCCGCTCGCGGGCGCGCAGTGCGCGCCCAACCTGTTCGTGGTGTCCAAGCAGAACGACCAGTTCGCCGAGGCCATGGGCAAGTACGCCAGCGACAAGGGCTACAAGCGCGTCATCGCGATCACGCCCAACTACCAGGCCGGCAAGGACTACGTGGCCGGCTTCAAGCGCGTCTACAAGACACCGCTGGCCGACGAGATCTACACGCCGCTCAACCAGCTCGATTTCTCGGCCGAGCTCTCGCGCATCGCGGCAGACAAGCCCGACGCGGTCTACGCCTTCTACCCCGGCGGCCTGGGCGTGGCCTTCCTGCGCGCCTACCAACAGGCCGGCCTGACTGCCAAGATCCCGCTGCTGACCGTGTCCACGGCCGACGGCACCACGCTGCCCGCGCTCAAGGACAGCGCACTGGGCGTGATGTCGGCCTCGGCCTGGGGCCCGGACCTGCCGGCACCGGCCAACCAGAAGTTCGTGGCCGATTTCGAGGCGAAGTACAAGCGCACCCCGTCCGAATACGCTGCCCAGTCCTATGACGCCGCCCTGCTGATCGACTCGGCCCTGCGCAAGACCAAGGGCAGCACCGACAGGGCCGCCCTGCAGACGGCGCTGAAGGCGGCGGACTTCAAGTCCGTGCGCGGCAACTTCAGCTTCGGCACCAACAACTTCCCGGTGCAGGACTTCTACGTGTTCGAGGTGGCCAAGGACGCCAAGGGCAACGCCAACCTCAAGACGGTCGGCAAGCAGCTCACGGCACACAAGGATGCCTACGCCCAAGACTGCCCCATGAAGTGAGCCGGGCTTGGTCTGGAGCCTGTTCTTCTCGCAGCTGCTGAACGGGCTGCAGTTCGGGATGCTGCTGTTCCTGCTGTCGGCCGGCCTCACGCTGGTCTTCGGCATCATGAACTTCATCAACCTGGCGCATGGCTCGTTCTACATGCTGGGCGCCTACTTCGCGGCGGCCGCGCTCGCGCGCACGGATTCCTTCCTGCTCGCGGGACTGGCCGGCATCGGCGGCGCCATGCTGCTGGCCTTCGCGATCGAGCGGTTGGCCCTGCGCCGGCTCTACACGCGCGACCACCTGGACCAGGTGCTGGCCACGCTGGGCCTGATCATGTTCTTCAACGAAGTGGTGCGCATGGTCTGGGGCGCGCAGCCGGTGTTCACGTCGCAGCCGCCGTGGCTCAGCGGGTCGCTGCAGTTCGGCGACTTCAGCTACCCGGCCTACCGGCTCATGGTCATCGTGGCCGGGCTGCTGGTGGCCGCCGGCATCCATGTGCTGATCCACCGCACGCGGGTGGGCATGCTGGTGCGCGCGAGCTCCACCCACCCCGACACCGTGGCCGCGCTGGGGGTCAACGCAAGGCTGCTCAACACGCTGCTGTTCTCGG
Organism: uncultured Pseudorhodoferax sp.; assembly: GCA_913776795.1. The sequence goes on from CAJYRH010000367.1 coordinate 2,414, forward strand.
TCGGTGCGGGCCTGGCGGCGCTGGCGGGCTGGCTGGTCGGCCCCATCGTCTCGGTGCAGTCGGGCATGGGGGACAACGTGCTGATCCTCGCGCTCGTGGTCATCGTGATCGGCGGCATCGGCTCCATCCGCGGCGCCTTCTACGCCGCGCTGCTGGTGGGTTTGGTCGACACCATGGGCCGGGCCTACATGCCGCAGATCACGCGGCAGTTCTTCGAGCGCAGCGTCGCCGATGCGGCCGGGCCGGCGCTCGCGTCGATGCTGATCTACCTGTTCATGGCGGTGATCCTGGCGGTCAAGCCGGCGGGGCTGTTTCCGGTGCGGCGATGAAGGTGCGGCGATGAGGGTGCGGTTGCTTGTTGCGGG
>CAJYRH010000368.1 GCA_913776795.1 uncultured Pseudorhodoferax sp.
CGGTGCAGGTGACGGCGCAGATCGCACGGCACCGGGCGCGGCTGGGCTGAGCCCGGCACCCGCGGCCTGCGGGTTTGTGCTCCGTCCACGGGCGATAGGCGCTCCTACACTGGCCCGTGCCAGTCCGGGCGCCGGCAGGCGTGTGCCCGACCAGCCAAGGAGCCGCCATGTCCACGCCCTTCACCGCCCGGACCACCATCGCACGGCGCGTGTCGCTGCTGGCGAGCGCCGCCATCGCGGCCATGCTGATCGCCATCTGCGGCATGCTGTCCTGGGTATTGACCCAGCAGGCCATGCAGCGCACCGTGAGTTACATGGCCAGCGAGGCCGGCGCCGTGGCGCGCATCGCCGATGCCCTGGACCGCACCGCGCGTGACTCGGTGCAGAAGCTGTACGAGGTGCTCGGCGCCGAGTACAAGGGGCAGTTCACGTTGCAGGGCCCGGGCCAGCTGCTGTTGGACGGCCAGCCGCTGGCCGGCAAATTCGAGCGCGTGGACCGCTTCGCGCGCACCACCGGCGGCGTGGCGACCATCTTTGCCCGCCAGGGAGACGACTTCCTGCGCGTGGCCACCTCGCTGACCAAGCAGGACGGCACCCGCGCCATCGACACCCTGCTCGGGACCCAGCATCCGGCCCGCGCGCGGCTGCTGGCGGGCGAGAGCTATATCGGCCCGGCCGTGCTGTTCGGCGTGCCCTACATGACGCGCTACCAGCCCGTGCGCGATGCGGGGGGCCAGGTGGTGGGGGTGCTGTTCATCGGCTTCAACATGCAGAGCCTGCGGCAGGAACTCGTGGCCCTGACGGAAGGCAAGAAGTTCCTCGGCGATGGCGGGCTGTACCTGCTGGATCCTGGCCGCAGCCCGGCCGATGCCGTGCTCCTGGCCCACCCGAGCGCCAAGGGCCGCAAGCTGGCCGAGCTGCTGACGCCCGAGCGTGCCCAGGCCCTGCTCACGGCGCTGGCCGCCGCGCCGGATGGCGAACTGCACGACGCCCCGGCCGTGCTCGATCCCGCGCGCACCGATGCGGTCGCCGTGGCGGCGCGCAGCGAAGCCAGCGGCTGGTGGGTGGTGGCCGAAGCCTCGCGCGCACAGGCGCTGGCGGCCCACCACACCTCGCTGATGTGGCTGTGGGGCCTGGTCCTGGCGGCCGTGGCGCTGATGGGCATCGGCATCACGCTGCTGCTGCAGCGCGTGGTGGGCCAGCCGCTGCTGCAGCTCAACGCACGCGTCGCGGCGATCGCCCAGGGCGACCTCGCCCAGCCGGTGTCGGCCCCGCATGCCGACGACCTGGGTCTGCTGGCGCAGGGCATCGACGCCATGCGCCAGCAGTTGGCGCACACCATCGCCGAAGTGCGCACGGTCAGCGAAAGCGTGGGCACCGCCAGCGCGCAGGTCAGCTCCGGCAGCCGCGACCTCGCGCAGCGCACGGAGCAGTCGGCCAGCCAGCTCGAGGAAACGGCCAGTGCGCTGGACCAGCTGACCGCCTCGATGAACCAGACCGCCGACAGCGCAGCCCAGGGCAGCACGCTGGTCCAGGCATCGGACAAGGCCGTGCAGCAGGGCCATGCCACCGTGCAGCAGGTCGTGGGCACGATGGGCCAGATCCGCGATGCCAGCGGCGCCATCGGCGAGATCACGAACACCATCGACTCGATCGCGTTTCAGACCAACATCCTCGCGCTCAACGCGGCCGTGGAGGCCGCGCGCGCCGGCGAGCAGGGCCGCGGCTTCGCCGTCGTGGCCAGCGAGGTGCGCCAGCTGGCGCAGCGCAGTGCCGAGGCGGCCAAGCAGATCAAGGCATTGATCGCCTCCAGCAGCCAGCAGGTGCAGGAGGGCGCGGCGCGCGCCGAACAGGCCGGTCAGGCCATGGGCGAGATCCTGGCCAGTGTGGGCCGCGTCTCCGGCCTGATGACCGAGATCGCCGCGGCCGCGCGCGAGCAAGCGCAGGGCGTGCGCCAGATCAATGCCGCGGTGGGCCAGCTCGACCAGAGCACGCAGCAAAATGCGGCCCTGGTGGAACAGAGCACCGCTGCGGCCGAAAGCCTGCGCGACCAGGCCGAGCGCCTCGTTCGCCAGGTGGCCAACTTCCGGCTCTGACGCCGCTGCCACCGCACCACACACCACACCCACGCCATGACCCGTATCGACGACCCCGCACACGACCAGGAAGCCGGCGCGCGCGACAGCACGCAGGACACCACCCGCATCGACGACGTACGCATCTCCGCCGTGCGCCCGCTCATCTCCCCGGCCCTGCTGCTGGACGAACTGCCGGTGCCGCCCGCGGTGCAGACGCTGGTCGAACAGAGCCGGCTCGCGATCGCCGACATCCTGCATGGGCGCGACGACCGGCTCGTCGTGGTGACGGGCCCCTGCTCCATCCACGACCACGGACAGGCCATGGCCTATGCCCAGCACCTGAAGGCGCTGCAGCCCAAGGTCGAGAAGGAGCTGCTGCTGGTCATGCGCGTGTACTTCGAGAAGCCGCGCACCACCGTGGGCTGGAAGGGCTACATCAACGACCCGCGGCTGGACGGCAGCTTCCGCATCAACGAGGGCCTGCGCAAGGCGCGGGAGCTGCTGCTGGAAATCGGCGCCCTGGGCCTGCCCACCGGCAACGAGTTCCTGGACCTGCTGAGCCCGCAGTACATCGCCGACCTGATCGCCTGGGGCGCCATCGGTGCGCGCACCACCGAAAGCCAGAGCCACCGCCAGCTGGCCTCGGGCTCGAGCTGCCCGATCGGCTTCAAGAACGGCACCGACGGCGGCGTGCAGATCGCGGCCGACGCCATGGTCGCGGCGCGTGCGCCGCACGCCTTCATGGGCATGACCAAGATGGGCCAGGCCGCCATCTTCGAGACGCGTGGCAATCCTGACTGCCACGCGATCCTGCGCGGCGGCAGCAAGGGTCCGAACTTCGACGCCGAGCATGTGGACGCGGCCTGCGCGGTGCTCGAGAAGGCCGGCCTGCGCGCGCAGGTGATGGTGGACTGCTCGCACGCCAATTCCTCCAAGCAGCACGCGCGACAGATCGTCGTGGCCGAGGACGTGGCGCGCCGCATCGCGGCCGGCGAGCGCCGCATCACCGGCCTCATGATCGAGAGCCATCTGGAGGAAGGCCGGCAGGACTTGAAGCCCGGCGAGCCGCTGCGCTACGGCGTCTCGGTGACGGACGCGTGCATCGGCTGGGCGCAGACCGAGCCGGTGCTGCGGCAGCTGGCCGAGTCGGTGCGGCAGCGGCGAACGGGCACCACGCCGCCCCCCTGAGCACGCAGGTTCCGACGCGGGCGAAGATGTAACAACCGGGAACTTTGGTGCGCGCAGGGTCCTCCCCCTGTGCCATGTCCTTTGCATTCCCCACCGTTCTCCGCATCTTCATGGCAGCGCTCGCGCTGTTGTCCTTCGGCGCCTTTGCGCAGCAGTACGTGAGCGTCACGGCCCGCGACGCCAACATGCGCTCGGGCCCCGGCACCCAGCATGCCGTGCAATGGTCGCTGAGCCGCGGCTATCCGCTGCAGGTCGTGGCGCGGCGCGGCGAATGGCTGCAGGTGCGCGACTTCGAGCGCGACACCGGCTGGGTGCACCGCAGCCTCACCGGAAAGGCCACGCACAAGGTCGTGCGCGCCTCCGTGGCCAACCTGCGCGCGCAGCCGCGCACGGGTGGCAAGCTGATCGGCAAGATCGAGCGCGGCGAGATCGTCCAGCGCCTTGCACGCCGGGGCGACTGGGTGCAGGTGCAGCGCGAAGGCGGCCAGCGAGGCTGGGTCGCCAGCCGGCTGCTGTGGGGCGGATAGGGCAGCACCGTGCAGCTCGCGGCGCACCGCCGCATGCGGGCCGACAGCGTGGCCGCTCGGGCCGCCGGCAAGGCCGCGAGGCCCGGCGCAGGCAGACGCACGGAGACTGCGTCACGCCGCACCGTGGCGCCGCACGGCTCCATCGATGCGGCAGTCTGCTGCAGCGCACTGGCCTGGCCCTCGGTTCGGGCCGACAGGTCCTGGTTGCGCTGGGCGATATCGGCGCTGGCATCGGAAACCGTGTTGGCGCTTTCGCGTACCGATGTCACCCGCTGCACCAGGCTCCGTTGCACGGTGCGCAAGGCCACCAGCAGCTTGCCGAACGCCTGCCGCACATGGCCGGCCGCATCGGCGCGCGCCATGTCGTCGCGCACGCGGTGCGAAAGGCGCTCGTTGTCCGCGTCCGTCGTTTGGACCGTCGTCGCCGAGACCGCCACGATGCTGAGGATGAGCAGTCCGACGGCTGCCCGTAGGCCGCCCGAAAGCTTCAGCTCGATCGACAGGTCATTCCAAGGTCCGATGCGCTTGTCCTCGGCCTGGCCGCGTGCGGCCTGGCTGGTATGGCGCTGCGCTCGAAGCGCGGCGGGCCCGTGCAGCAGAACCGGTCAGGCGGTCCCGTATGCCGGCACGAGGCCGTCGCGCACCGTCTTGCGCGAGGGGGTCAGAACGGCGCTGCCCGCAGGGTGGCGTGCCGCCGCGCGTCCGGCGGCACGGGTGCCGGCGAAGGATTTGCGCACGCGAGGGCCGGGCCTGTCGTGGCGGCATGGACAGACCGCCCGCCGTTCTGGCGGAAGAACGAAGCGCACGCGCCTGTGCCGCATGTGTCCAAGGACCATGGTGAGCCCCTCCGTCTCCAGCGCCCAGGTGACCCTGGGGCTGGCCGCTTTGATCGCTTGTGCTTTCAATGTGCGATTAAAAAAGTAGATCTGTGATCTTCAGAAACAAGTCATCGGAGCGCCGGCGCTTGTGTATGGTGTGCGCATGCACCGCCGTACCCTGCTCATCGCCGCAATGGCCGCCGCCGCCCCGGCGCACGCGCTGGCACCACGCCCCTTGGTGTTTCCGCGCGACCGCGGAAGCCATCCGGAGCTGCGGACCGAGTGGTGGTACATCACCGGCCAGGCCTCGAGCAACGGCCGCGTCTTCGGATTCCAGCTGACCTTTTTCCGATCTCGCGTCGACGCGACACAGGCGCTGCGGTCGCGCTTCGCAGCACGGCAGTTGATGTTCGCGCACGCCGCGGTCACCGACCTGCAGGGCGGCAAGCTGTGGCACGACCAGCGCATCGCACGTGCCGGCTTCGGCGTCGCAGAGGCCAGCGAAGCCGATACCGGGGTGCGGCTGCAGGATTGGCGGCTGGAGCGGGAGGTCGATGGCGCGCTCGCGGCCGAACTGCCGGGGCAGGACTTCGGCCTGCAACTGCGCTTTGCCGAGACCCAGCCGCTGCTGCTGCAGGGCCAGGCCGGCCTGTCGCGCAAGGGCCCCGACGCGGCTCAGGCCAGCTACTACTACAGCGTGCCGCAGCTGGCCGTGGGCGGTGCCGTCGTGCTGCAGGGCCGGCGCTTCGCCATCGACGCCCAGCCACCGGCCGACCCTGCGCTGCGCAGCCGCGCCTGGCTGGACCACGAATGGAGCGAGGCGCTGATGCACCCGGATGCCGTCGGTTGGGACTGGATCGGCATGAACCTGTGCGACGGCAGCGCGCTGACGGCCTTCCACCTGCGCCGTGCCGACGGCACGGGCCTGTGGGATGGCGGCTCTTTCCGTGTACAGGGACAGCCGGCGCGGGTATTCGCCCAGGGCGAGGTGCTGTTCACACCGCGGCGCTGGTGGAGCAGCCCGGCCAGCCAGGCCCGCTATCCGGTCGAATGGGGGGTGGCGACGCCGGCCGGCAACTTCACCGTGCGTGCGCTGCTGGATGCGCAGGAGCTCGACAGCCGCGGCTCCACCGGCGCCGTCTATTGGGAAGGGATCTCGGACCTGCTGGATGCGCAGGGCCGACTGGTCGGCCGCGGCTACCTGGAGATGACGGGCTACGCGCAGCGGTTGCGCCTGTAACC
>CAJYRH010000369.1 GCA_913776795.1 uncultured Pseudorhodoferax sp.
GCTTCTTCGCGCCTGTGGACCCACGCGAGCAGCTGCGCGTGCAGCAACTGCTGCAGGGCCTGGACCAGTGGCTGGACGAATGCGCAGACGCGGGCTTCGCGCACCACGGCCAGCGGCAACGGGTCGGCGAAGCCCGCGTCTGCGCATTCGTCCAGCCACTGGTCCAGGCCCTGCAGCAGTTGCTGCACGCGCAGCTGCTCGCGTGGGTCCACAGGCGCGAAAAAGCCTTGCAACAGCGCACGCAGGCGTTCGGCCCACTGCAGCGGCGGGGCCGGTGCGTTCAAGGCGGCGAGGGTCTCGCCGAGCGCACGCAGCAGCGCGGCCAGCGGGCCCAGCGCGGCGGCGTCCAGCCCGCCGATCTCGTCGAAGGGCGCGATGCCCTCGAAGGCTTCGCCCTCGCCGACCGCGAAGCCCAGCAGCATGCGCGAGAGGCCGAAGCGCCAGCTGTTGACCTCGCCAGCCGCGCCCAGCGACTGCTGCGCGCGCTGCGCGGCGTCCAGGCCCCAGCGCACGCCCGCGCCGGCGATCCAGCGCTTGAGCTGGGGCAGGGCCTCGTCGTCCAGGCCGAATCGCGCGCGCAGCGCGCTGACCTCCAGCAGGTCGAGCACGTCGCTCGCGGCGAAGCGGCTGTCGGGCAGCTGCAGCAGCAGTTCCAGCGCCACCAGCAGCGGCTCCTGGCCACGCCGGCCCTGGTCGGCCACGGTGTAGGGAACATGGCGGGCGTCGCCGCGTGGCAGGCGACCGAACACGGCCTCGATGTGCGGCGCGTAGGCGTCCACGTCGGGCAGCATCACGATCACGTCGCGTGGCTGCAACGTGGGGTCGGCATCGAAGCGCGCCAGCAGCTGGTCGTGCAGGACCTCGACCTCGCGCTGCGCAGAGTGCGTGCTGTGCATGCGCAGCGAGAGGTCCTGCGCCGGGTCGACCACGGGCCAGCGCGCGCGGGTCTCGGCCAGCGGGCGCAGGTCGAGGATGTCGTCCTGCAGCTGCTGCAGCAGACCGGCGGGCGCGGCGTCCTCGCTGAACAGGTCGATGCGGCCACTGCCGACGCCCGACCAGGCGGTGCGGTACTGGTCCGGCTGGTCGAAGCTGTCGATCAGGTGCAAATAGTCGCGCCCCTGCTTGCCCCAGGCAGCCAGCAGTGGATGGGCGTGCTGGTGCAGCGTGGCCTCGTCGAGCACGGCCGGCATGCCGGCGCGGCGGGCCTGGCGCCGGTAGGGGCCGCGCAGCAGGTCCTGGTCGGCCACGATGTCGGTCCAGTGGTGGCGGCAGGGGTTGTGCACGAACAGCATGACCTGGGCCACGCCCGCGATCGCGGCCAGCGCCTGCAGCGTCTGCGCGGGCAGGGCCGAGATGCCGAAGACCACCACGCGGCGGGGCAGGCCGGCCGGTGCCGGGCCGCTGTGCGCCTGCAATGCGGCGATGAAGCGCTGGTGCACGCCGGCGCGGCTGCCGGCCTGCCCGGCGGCGCCGGCGTCGGCGACCCGCGCGCGCCAGAGCTGGGCCTGCCAGCGCTGGTCGGCCGGCAGGGCGTGTTCGCCGCGGCGCAGGTGGCGCACCACGTCGCGCCCGTCCGCCCAGTCGGCCAGCCAGTCGGCACGGTAGACCTGGTACTGGTCGAACAGGTCGGCCAGGCGCTGGGCCAGTTGGTGGCGTCTGCGCAGGTCGGCGTCGTCGGCCAGGAAGCGGGCCAGCGGCGCGAAGCCGGCCTGGTCCAGCAGGCCCGGCAGCAGCCGCATGAGGCGCCAGGTCAGCGGTGCCTCGTCCAGCGGCGAGCGTTCGGGCACGGTGCCGGTGCCCAGCACGGCGCGGTAGGCGCGCCACAGGAATTGCGCAGGCAGCTGCAGCTGTGTGGCGGCGGTGATGCCCAGGCCGCCGCCTGCAGGGTCGTCATGGTCGGCTGCCAGCGCGAGCTTGAGCCACTGCGCGATGCCATTGCTCTGCACGAGCACCACCTCGTTCTCCAGGGGCGCCAGCGGGTGGCGCCGCAGCCAGGCCACCAGCAGCTGGCGCAGGTCTTCCGGCCGGTTGCCGTGCAGGACCATGAGGCCGGGTTGCAGGGAGGTGGGGTGAAAGGCGCTGGGCATGCAGGGCTGCGATGCTAGCGCGCTGCGCTGCCATGGGGCGCTTTCTACAATCGTCCCACATGAAGCTCCCCGCCTACACCCGCGCCCAGCAATTGCCGGCCATCCTGACCAGCCGCATCGCCATCCTCGACGGCGCCATGGGCACCATGATCCAGCGTTTCAAGCTGACCGAAGCGCAGTACCGCGGGGAAGGGGTGAGGGCTCCCTTCACCTCTCAGTTCGAGCGCTTCAAGGACTTCCACAAGGACGTCAAGGGCAACAACGAGCTGCTCTCGCTGACGCGGCCCGACGTGATCTCCGACATCCACGAACGCTACCTCGCGGCCGGTGCCGACCTGATCGAGACCAACACCTTCGGCGCCATCACCATCGCCCAGGACGACTACGACATGGCGCACCTGGCGCGCGAGATGAACCTGGCGAGCGCCAGGCTGGCCCGCGCGGCCTGCGACAAGTACAGCACGCCAGACAAGCCGCGCTTCGTGGCCGGCGCCCTCGGCCCGACGCCCAAGACCGCCAGCATCAGCCCCGACGTGAACGACCCCGGTGCGCGCAACGTCGACTTCGAGGCGCTGCGTGCGGCCTACTACGAGCAGACCGAAGCCCTGGTCGAGGGCGGGGCCGACGTGATCCTGGTCGAGACCATCTTCGACACGCTGAATGCCAAGGCCGCGCTGTTCGCGGTGGACGAGTATTTCGAGGCCAGCGGCCAGCGCCTGCCCATCCTGATCAGCGGCACCGTGACCGACGCCTCAGGCCGCATCCTGTCGGGCCAGACCGTCACCGCGTTCTGGCACAGCGTGCGCCACGCCCAGCCGCTGGCCATCGGCCTGAACTGCGCACTGGGGGCCGCGCTGATGCGGCCCTACATCCAGGAGCTGAACCGGGTCGCGCCCGACACCTTCATCAGCTGCTACCCGAACGCCGGCCTGCCCAACCCCATGAGCGACACCGGCTTCGACGAGACGCCGGCCGACACCTCCAAGCTGCTGCACGAGTTCGCGGCCGAGGGCCTGGTCAACATCGTGGGCGGCTGCTGCGGCACCACGCCCGAGCACATCGCGGCCATCGGCCAGGCGGTGGCGCCGTTGCCGACGCGCGCGGTGCAGCGGCGTGCGGCGTTCTACGCTGCCGCGGCCTGAGACGCTGCGCGCCACGGGCTCGGCGCCCACCCGGCGCGGCGCCGCATGCAGGCCAGTGCAGCCGCCATGCCGCGCTCCCGGCGTCAGTACTTCAGCGTGACCGCCTCGGCATCCCGCCCCGCCACCGCCGCCTCGCGGAACGCCTTGGTGATGAGCCCCGTCGACACGGTCGCGAAGTACCGCGCCCCGATGGCCGCATGCTTCTCCTCGTCGTCCAGCGTCAGCCCCAGCGTGCCCGCGCACTTGCCGGCCGCCACCACGGCCTTGAGCGCGCGCGTGATCTCGGCCTGCACCTCGGCGCGGCGCCAGTCGTCGGCGTAGCCCATGGCGTGCGAGAGGTCGTTGGGACCGACGAAGACCGCGTCCACACCTTCCACTGCCGCGATGGCGCCGGCGTTGGCCACGGCCTCGGGCGTCTCCACCATCACGATCAGCGCGATGCCGGCGTTGCTGCGTTGTGCGTGCGTGCGGCCGCCGAAGGCGCCGTAGCCCGCCGCGCGCGTGCTGAACGCGCTGCCGCGCTCGCCCACGCCGGGGTAGCGCACGCGGCGCACCAGGTCGCGCGCATCGTCGGCCGTGTTGACCATGGGGATCTGCAGCGCGCCGGCGCCCATGTCGAGCACGCGTGCGATGTCGTGGCGCAGGCAGCGCACCACCGCCGGGATGCCGCTGGCGCGCGCGGCGCGCAGCATGTTCTCGGTGGTCTCCAGATCGGCGCTGCCGTGCTCGTTGTCGATGACCACGAAGTCGAAGCCCGCATACGCGCACATCTCCACGATGGCCGGGCTGGGCAGGCCGTTGAAGATGCCGCGCAGGCGCTGGCCGCTTTTCAGCAGCGCCGGCATGCGGTCGTCCAGGGGATGTCGGATGTCCATGGGTTGTCCAATCATTCGATGGTGATGTTGTTGGCCTTGATCAGCTCGCCGAACTTGCGCGTCTCGTCCTGGATGAAGCTGCGAAAGCCCTGGGCCGTCATCGGCCTGGGCGTGAAGCCCTGGGCCGCCAGCCGGGCCTTGACGGGCGTCGATTCCAGCACGGCTACGACTTCCTTGTTCAGGTAGTCCACCACGTCGGCCGGCGTGCCGCTGGGCGCCAGCAGGCCCAGCCAGGTGACGGCCTCGAAGCCCGGCACGCCGGATTCGGCCAGCGTGGGCAGGTCGGGCTGCAGGTCGGTGCGCGCCAGGCTGGTCACGGCCAGGGCCCTGGCCTGGCCGTTCTTGGCGAAGGCCAGCGCGGTCGTCATGTTGTCGAACTGCATGTCGATCTGGTTGCCGGCCAGGTCGGTCAGCGACTGGCTGCTGCCCTTGTACGGGATGTGCACGGCTTTGCCGCCGATGCGGTTCAGGAACATCAACGTGGTCAGGTGCTGCGAGGTGCCGTTGCCGCTGGTGCCGTAGGAGATGGCGTCGGGCTTGGCCTTGATGGCCGCCACGAGCTCCTGCACCGTCCTGGCGCCGGACTTGTTGCCGGCCAGCAGCACCAGCGGCGTGCTGGCCAGCTGGGTGATGGGCGCGAAATCCTTGGCCACGTCGTACGGGAGCTTCTTGAGCAGGTGCGGGTTGACGGACAGCGCGGTCTGCGTGCCCAGCAGCAGCGTGGTGCCGTCGGGCTTGGCGCGCGCGACGAACTCGGTGCCGATGCCGCCGCCGGCGCCGGCCTTGTTGTCCACCACGACGGCCGTGCCCCAGCGCTTGCCGAGTTCGTCGGCGACCAGGCGGCCGATGATGTCGGTGGCGCCGCCCGGTGCGAACGGCACGACGATGACGACGCGGCCGGTCTGCGGGTAGCCGGCAGGTTGCGCCTGGGCCGGCCCGGCGATGGCGGCGGCCAGGGCCAGGCCGAGCAGGGTGGCGCGGCGGGTGAGGGAGGAGGGTTGCATGGTGCGTGGATCTTTTCGGTTCTTCATTCGGCCTGGATGCCCGCGTCGCGGATCACCTTGCCCCACTTGGCGACCTCGGCGCGCTGGAACTCGGCGAACGGCGCGGAGACGCGGCCGTCGGGCTCCACGCCCATGTTGCGCAACCGGGCCTGCACTTCGGGCGTGGCGACGATGGCGGCGACCTCGCGCGCCACGCGGTCGACGATGGGTTGCGGCGTACCGGCGGGCGCGAACACGCCCTGCCACGACTGCATCTCGAAGCCCGTGACGCCAGCCTCGGCCAGCGAAGGCACGCCCGGCAGGTCGGCCAGCCGCGCCTTGGACGTGACGCCCAGCACCTTCACGCGCTTGCCGTCGATCATCGGCCGGGCGGCGGCCACGGTCTCGAACACCATGTCGATCTGGCCGCCGACCAGATCGACCATGGCCTGCGAGCCACCCTTGTAGATGATCTGGCGCAGCTGCGTGCCGGTCAGGCTCTGGTAGAGCTGGCCCGACAGGTGCTGCGAGGTGCCGGCGCCGGCCGTGCCGTAGGTTAGGCTGTCGGGCTTGGCCTTCAGTTCGGCGGTGATCTGCTGCACCGAGTCGAAGCGGCTGCCGGCGGGCACCACCAGCACGTTGCTGACCATGCCGACCAGGTTCACGGGCACGAAGTCCTTCACCGGGTCGTAGCCCAGGTTCTTGGAGAAGAACGGGTTGACGGCGTGCGTGGTGATGGTGCCGCCCATGAAGGTGTAGCCGTCGGGCTGGGCGCGGGCCACGGCCTGCGTGCCCACGATGCCCGAGACGCCCGGGCGGTTCTCCACCACCACGGGCTGGTGCAGGCGCTCGCCCAGGTGCTGGGCGATCAGGCGGGCCACGCCGTCGGACACGCCGCCGGTGGAGAAGGGCACGACGTAGCGGATCGGCTTGCTGGGCCATTCCCCCGCTTGTGCGGCCTGGGCGTTGGCGGCCAGCGGCAGCATGGCGGTGGTGGTGGCAAGCAGGGCGGCCGTGGCCAGCGTGCGGCGGTTGAACTTCATCGGAATGTCTCCAGAGTTTGAAAGATGGATCGGGATGCGGATGGCATCAGGCGCGGGCCGCGCCGGGTGGATCGCCCGGTGGCCGCACGGAGCGGCGCAGCACCAGTTCGCACGGCACGACCACATGGCGCGGCGGCGCGTCGCCGCGCATCTGCCCGTGCAGCAGCTCGACGGTGGCGGCCACCATCTTCTCCACGCTCTGCACCACGGTGGTCAGCTGGTAGGCGCCCCAGGCGGCCTGGGGCACGTCGTCGAAGCCGACCACGCTCACGTCCTCGGGCACGCGCAGCTGCAGTTCCTTGCGCAGCACGTCCATCGCGGCGATGGCCATGTGGTCGTTGGCCACGAACAGGGCGTCGGGCGCCGGCCCTTCGGCCGAGAACAGTGCGCGCGTGGCGGCCTGCGCACCTTCGAAGCTGTAGTCGCCCACGGCGCGGCGGTAGACCTTGCGGCCCGCCTCGGCCAGCGTCTCGTTGAAGCCGCGCTCGCGTTCCACGCTGGTGGACGAGCGCTCCAGCCCGGCGATGAAGGCGATGCGCTCGAACCCGCGGGCCAGCAGCAGCTCGGCCACCATGGCGCCGCCGCGGCGGTTGTCCGAGGTGACCGCGTTGGTGCCGTAGCGCGCACTGGCGCTGGTGTCGGCCACGCGGTTGAACTGCACGATGGGCACGCCCGACGCCGCGCAGCTGCTGGCAAGGCTGGGCGACAGCATGGTGGAGGCCAGCACGATGCCGTCGACCTGGTACTGCAGGATCTCGGCCATCACTTCGTCGGCCTCGTCCAGGTCGCTGATGAACATCAGCACGTGGTAGCCCTGCTTCTGCAGCTTCTGCGACAGGGTCTGGATCACAAGCGGGTAGAACTGGTTCTCCAGGTAGCTCATGACCAGCGCCACGATGCGACTTTGCCGCGTGATCAGGCTGCGCGCCATGGCGTTGGGCCGGTAGCCCAGCTGGGCGGCGGCGGCCATCACCTTGGCGCGCGTCTCTTCCGACACGCTGGCGCCGGGCGTGAAGGTGCGGCTGACAGCCGACTGCGACACCTGCGCGAGGCGCGCGACCTCCTGGGCGGTGGCGCTGCTCTTCATGCCGCGGTCCAGCCGCCGTCCAGCATCAGCGCGCTGCCCGTCACCAGGCTGGACGCATCGCTGGCCAGGAACACGAACGCACCCATGGTCTCCTCGATCTGGCCCAGGCGGCCGAGCGCGATCTTCTCCAGCACCCACTGGCGAAAGCCCGCGTCCTCGAACATGCCACGGGTCATCTCGGTCTCGATGAAGGTGGGGCACACCGTGTTCACGCGGATGTTGGCGCGGCCCAGCTCCCAGGCCAGCGCCTTGGTCATGCCTTCCATGGCGTGCTTGCTGGCGCAGTACAGCGTGCGGCGCGGGCTGCCCACGTGGCCCATCTGCGAGGAGACGTTGATGATGGAGCCGGGCAGGCCGGCCGCGAGCAGGCCCTGCACCACGGTGCGGGCCACATAGAAAGCGGCCTTGACGTTGAGGTCGAGCACGGCATCGATGTCCTCGTCCTGCACATCGACCAGCGGCCTGGGGCGGTTGGTGCCGGCGTTGTTGACGAGGATCTGGAACGGCGCGCGCGCG
>CAJYRH010000370.1 GCA_913776795.1 uncultured Pseudorhodoferax sp.
GGCGGCCTCGCGCAGTTGCCCATGTGCCAGCACCGTCGCCTGCAGGGCAAGCGCCAGGATCTGAGGATCAGGCAGCCGAGGGTTCATGGGCACCTTTCAGCCCGTCCGCGGACGGTCGCGGCCGTGGTGGATCCGATCGACAGGGCGGAGTGGGAGGACGGGCTGCGAAGTCATGTTGTGCCGCATTCTGCAACGCTTGGTGTGGCTTATACCGATTTGTTGCATTGTGTGCACACCATTGGCCGCCTTTGGTCCCATGCCGAGGGCCGCATGTCCATTTGTGGTGCGTTCGGCAACTTTTGTGATCTCGCGCGTGGACAATTTCAACCGATTGGTGAATCATCGGCTTACAACTTAACCCGTGGCGGAGGTCAGCGCATGAATGTGTTGCGACGGTTGAAGCTTTCAGCCCGGCTGGCTGTCCTGATCGCCATCTTCGCCATCGGTTTCGTGCTTTCCGGCGGATGGGCCTTCAAGACGCTGGACACCTTGAAGGTCAACGGGCCGATCTACGAGCGCATCGTGCAGGGCAAGGACCTCATCGCCGACATCCTGCCCCCGCCCGAGTACATCATCGAGTCCTACCTGCTGGCGCTGCAGCTTTCGCGCGCCGGCGATACCGCACGGCAGCAGTCGCTGGCAGAGCGCATCCGCAGCCTCAAGGGGCAGTTCGACGAGCGCCATGTGTTCTGGCAGAAGCAGGGGCTGGAGGAGCCGATGGGCCGGCTGCTGCTGCAAGATGCCTACCGCCCGGCCCAGGAGTTCTACCGCCTGGCCTTCGACGAGCTCGTGCCGGCCGCGCGCGCGGGCGACGCCGAGAAGGTGGCCGCCACCATGCAGCGGCTGGATGCTGCGTACGAGACGCACCGGGCGGCCATCGACAAGGTGGTCGAGCTGGCCACCAGGCGCGTGGAGACGGACGAAGGTGCGGCGCGCGCACTGATCCGGCGCGACACTGCGCTGCTGCTGACCATCATGGTGCTGGCGATGGCGGCTGCGGTGGTGATGGCGCTGCTGGTGGCGCGCAGCATCACCGCGCCGCTGCGCCATGCGGTGAAGGTGGCACGCGTGGTGGCTTCCGGCGTGCTGAACAGCCGCATCCGCGTGCGCTACCCCGACGAGCCGGACCAGCTGCTGCGTGCCCTGCAGGAGATGAACGGCAGCCTGCAGCGCATCGTGGGCGAGGTGCGTTCGGGTGCCGACACCATCGCCAGCGCGACCAGCGAGATCGCGCGCGGCAACGACGACCTTTCCATGCGCACCGAGCGACAGGCCAGCGCCCTGCAGCAGACGGCCGCGGCGATGGAGCAGCTGACCAGCACCGTGCGGCAGAACAGCGACAGCGCGCGCCAGGCCAACCAGCTGGTGCAGGCCGCTGCCCAGGTCGCGCAGCGCGGCGGGCATGCGGTGAGCGAGGTGGTGCAGACCATGCAGTCGATCAACGCCTCGTCCAAGAGGGTGGTGGAGATCATCTCGGTCATCGACGGGATCGCGTTCCAGACCAACATCCTCGCGCTCAATGCCGCGGTGGAGGCTGCGCGTGCCGGCGAGCAGGGGCGCGGGTTCGCCGTGGTGGCCTCGGAAGTGCGCAGCCTGGCGCAGCGCTCGGCCGAGGCGGCCAAGGAGATCAAGGCACTGATCAACGACTCGGTGCAGCAGGTCGAGGCCGGCAGCACCCTGGTGGCCCGCGCCGGCAGCACCATGGACGAGGTGGTCCAGAGCGTGGAGCGCATCACCGGAATCATGGCCGAGATCAGTGCAGCCAGCGCCGAGCAGATCAGCGGGCTCGAGCAGATCAACACCGCCATCACCGAGATGGACAGCACCACGCAGCAGAACGCCGCGCTGGTGGAAGAAGCAGCTGCCGCGGCGTCCTCGCTGCGCACCGAGGCCCACAAGCAGGCGCAGATCGTCGGCGTGTTCCAGCTGGACGGTCCCGCTTCTCCGCAGCTGGCGCTGCAGCAGGCAGCCTGAAGCCTGCAGGCCGCGGCTTCCGCAGCGATGCCCGCCGCGCCCGCGCCTGCCGCCGCAGGCACACCGGCCTTCAATCCATGGCGCCAGCGCACCACCTGGCTGGTGCTGGCCGCATGCCTGGCGCTCGCACTGCTCGTGGGGTGGCTGGTCCAGCACCGGCAGGCCGAGCAGCTGCAGGAAGCTGCGCAGCGCGACGCGGAGCAGTTGGCCGACCAGGTCCATGCGCTGAGCAGCGACGGGCGCGCCATGGGCGGCGTGCATCTGCTGGGGCTGGTGGATGGGCACGTCAAGCGCCTGCTGGATGGCGAGGCCACCGCGCAGGATGAGTCGCTGCAGGCGATGATGGCGGCCGTCATCGGTGCCTACGGTGCAGACAACGCGCTGGTGCTGGACCGGCACGGCAGGACGGTGGCCTACCGCGCCCAGGACGGCGGCAGCCGCGGGCTGGGTCGCGACCTGTCGCAGCGGCCTTACTTCCGGCGCGCCATGGCCGGCGTGCCCAACCTGTATCCCGCGGTGGGCAAGAACACCGGCGAGCGCGGCATCTACCTGGCCGCGCCGGTGCGCGGTCGGCTCGATCTCCAGGCCGAACCGGTGGGCGTGGTGGTGGTCAAGATCGGCATGGAGCGCATCGATGCGCAACTGGGACGCTACCCGCACGCGGCGCTGCTGGTGTCTCCGGAAGGAGTGGTGTTCGGTGGCAACCGGGGCCAGTGGCTGCTGCGCACGGTGGCCGCCGTGGGCGCGCGGGAGCAGGCCGAGCTCGCGCGCGAGGAGCGCTATGGCGACCTGTTCGCCACTGGCGCGCCCCCGTTGCTGCCGCTGGCGCAGGGCGCCGCCGGCGCGCGGCTCGATGGTGCGCGCGTGGAGCGGGCCTTTGCCACGCTGGACTGGCCGGCCGCGCGGCGCGACTGGCACGTGCTGGTGCTGCGGCCGCTGACCCCCGCGGAACAGGGCGGCGCGGCCCTGGCCGCCGGTACGGCGGCGCTGGCAGGCAGTCTGGCGCTGGCGACGGCGTGGCTGCGTCGGCGGGCCCGTCAGTCCAGGCGGGCCTGGCAGCGCAGCGAGGCCGAAGCGGCCGTGGCGCGCGAGCTGGCGTTCCAGCAGCGGCTCATCGACGCGCTGCCCAACCCACTGTTTCTCAAGGACGACCAGGGCCGCTACACCACCTTGAACCGGGCCTTCGAGACGGCCTATGGCGTGCGGCGCGAAGACTTCATCGGCCGCACGGTGCTGGAGCTGCAGGTGCTTGATGCCGCCGCGCGCGAGGAGGCGCACCGCTGCGACATGGAAGTGGCGCGCAGTGGCGGCCGGCTGCAGCGCGCCTTCGAGAACCATTGGGCCGATGGGCGCGTGCACCAGACCTTGTTCTGGGGCCAGGGTCTGCGCGCAACGGACGGCCGGTCGGCCGGCATGGTGGGCGTGCTGC
>CAJYRH010000371.1 GCA_913776795.1 uncultured Pseudorhodoferax sp.
GGTGGCCAGAGCGGCGCCGAGCTGTTCGACCTGAAGCTGGTGGCCATCAACACGGGCTTCCTGCTGCTGTCGTCGATCACCTTCGGCTTCGCCATGCTGCAGAAACAGCAGAACAAGGTGGGCGGCACGCTGGGCTGGCTGGCCATCACCGGCATCTTCGGCCTGTGCTTCCTGGGCGTGGAGCTCTATGAGTTCCACCACCTGATCCATGAAGGCGCCACGCCGCAGAGCAGCGCCTTCCTGTCGGCCTTCTTTGCGCTCGTGGGCACCCACGGCCTGCACGTGACCTTCGGCTCCATCTGGCTGGTCGTGCTGATGATCCAGATCTCCAAGCGCGGCCTGATCCACGAGAACAAGCGCCGCCTGATGTGCCTGTCGATGTTCTGGCACTTCCTGGACGTGGTCTGGATCGGCGTCTTCACCTTTGTGTACCTGATGGGGGTGCTGTAAAAATGAGCGCACAGAATTCGCACGCACACGCACATGCCCACGCCGGGCATGACGACCACCACCACGACGACGGCCCGCACAGCACCTTCTCGGGCTACATGGTCGGCTTCGTGCTGTCGATCATCCTCACGGCCATCCCGTTCTGGCTCGTCATGGCCAAGGTGATCTCAGACCGCAGCACGGCCGTGCTGGTGCTCGGCGCCTTCGCCGTGGTGCAGATCCTGGTCCACATGGTCTGCTTCCTGCACATGAACGGCAAGGTGGAAGGCGGCTGGACCATGCTGTCCACCATCTTCACCGTGGTGTTCGTGGCCATCGCCATCGCCGGCACGCTGTGGGTGATGTTCCACATGAACACGAACATGATGCCGGAGCACAACATGCCCGCATCCACGGCGCCCCTGCCCCCGCCGGTGAACAACGCGCCCTGACGACGCGGTGGCGCAAGGCAACACGGAGGCCGGCCCGCGCCGGCGCTCCCCCCTCCTGAAGGCGATGCTCATCCTGGTGGGCATCGCCTTGTTTTTGGGCTTCCTGGCCCTGGGCACCTGGCAGGTGCAGCGCCGGGCCTGGAAGCTGGCGCTGATCGAGCGCGTGGACCAGCGCGTGCATGCCGCGCCGGTGCCCGTGCCGCCGCCCGCGCAATGGCCGCAGGTGGACGCCGCCGGCCATGAATACCTGCCCGTCGCCGCCACGGGCCGCTGGCTCTCCGACCGGACCGTGCTCGCGCAGGCCACCACCGACCTCGGCTCGGGCTTCTGGGTGATGACGCCGCTGCAGCAGGCCGATGGCACGCAGGTGCTGGTCAACCGCGGCTTCGTGCCGCAGGAGCAGCGCGCGCGCTGGCTGCCGGGCGGCGAAGCGCTGGCCGCCGCGGACGCGGGCGGCGCGCAGGTCTCCGTGCAGGGCCTGCTGCGCATGAGCGAGCCGGGCGGCAGCCTGCTGCGCGCCAACGACCCCGTCGCGCAGCGCTGGTACTCGCGCGATGTCGCGGCCATCGCCGCCGACCGGCAGTTGCCGCGCGCCGCGCCGTTCTTCATCGACGCCGGCCTGCCCGCGCAGCGGCCGCCGCAGGTGATCGCGGAGGGCGCGGCCGCCAGCGCCGGCCCCTGGCCCCGTGCCGGCATGACCGTGATCCGCTTCCCCAACAGCCACCTCGTGTACGCGATCACGTGGTACGGGCTGGCGCTGATGGTTGTCGGCGCGGGCTGGTATGTGGCACGCTACGAGTTTCGTCCGCGCGCAGCCGACCGTGCCCTCCACCCCTCCGACCGCTCCACACTCTGATCCCGGCCCGGGCGCCACGCCCTCCGCGGTGCCCGGCACCAAGCCGCCTCCGGCCGGGCCCGCCGCGCCCTCAGTGCGCAATGCCCGCTACGCGAACGCCGCCGCGGGGCTCAAGAACCTGCACCAGCTGATCCAGCTGCGCTGGGTGGCCGCCATCGGGCAGGTGTTCACCATCGAGGTCGCCTACTACAGCCTCGGGCTGTCGCTACCGGTGCGCGAGATGCTCATGGTCGTGGGCTGCCTGGTGCTCTTCAACCTCGTCAGCCTGGTGCGCTGGCGCACCGGGCACGGCGTGCGGAACGTGGAGCTGTTCCTCGCGCTGCTGATCGACGTGGCCGTGCTCACGGTGCAGCTCTACCTGAGCGGCGGCACCGGCAATCCGTTCGTCTTCCTCTACCTGCTGCAGATCGCCGTGGGCGCGGTGCTGCTGCGCGGCGGCTACATCTGGTCGATCGTGGCGATCACCACGGGCTGCTTCGCGGCGCTGTCGCGCTTCAACCTGCCGCTGCCCCTGCCCGCGGACCTGCACCGGGGCCTGTCCAGCCCCTACCTGCTGGGCCTGCTGGTGTGCTTCCTGCTCAACGCGATCCTGGTGGTCATCTTCATCACCCGCATCGAGCGCAACCTGCGCCAGCGCGATGCGCGCCTCTCGGCTGCGCGCCAGCGGGCCCTGGAAGAGGAGCACATCGTGCGCATGGGCCTGCTGGCCTCGGGCGCGGCCCACGAACTCGGCACGCCGCTGTCCACCATGGCCGTCATCCTGGGTGACTGGCGGCACGACGACCGGCTCGCCACCGACCGCATGCTGCAGGACGAGATCGCGGAAATGCAGGTCCAGGTGCAGCGCTGCAAGAGCATCGTGAGCGGCATCCTGCTGTCGGCCGGCGAGGCGCGCGGCGAGGCCTCCGCGCAGACCACGGTGCGCACCTTCGTCGATGCGCTCGCGCGGGACTGGCGGGCCACGCGTGCCATCGCAGCGTTCGACTACGACAACCGCTTTGGCGCCGACACGCCCATGGTGTCGGACACCATGCTGCAGCAGATGGTTTTCAATGTGTTGGACAATGCGCGGGACGCCTCGCCCGGCTGGGTGGGCATGGCCGTCGAACGCGATGCCGACCTGCTGCGCATCACCGTGACCGATGCCGGCCCCGGGTTCGATCCGGCCATCCTGGCGCGGCTCGGCAAGCCCTACCAGACGAGCAAGGGGCGCGCGGGGGGCGGGCTGGGCCTGTTCCTCGCCATGAACGTGGCGCGCACCCTCGGCGGCAGCGTCACGGCCCGCAACCTGCCGGAGCGCGGCGCCGAGGTCAGCATCCGGTTGCCGCTGTCGGCGGTCGCGCTGCCATCCACCGGACACACACACCATGGACGATGAACGCCTGCTGCTGATCGTGGAGGACGACGAAGCCCTCGCCAGGACCCTGGCGCGCTCCTTCGAGCGCCGCGGCTACCGCGTGCTGCATGCCGACAGCCTGGCCGGCGTGGAAGACCTGCTGCCCCTGCATGAGCCCGGCTACGCGGTCGTGGACCTCAAGCTCAAGGGCGAGGCCTCGGGCCTGGCCTGCGTGCAGAAGCTGCATGCCCGCAACCCCGGCATGCGCATCGTGGTGCTGACCGGCTTCGCGAGCATCGCCACGGCGGTGGAAGCGGTGAAGCTCGGCGCCTGCCATTATCTCGCCAAGCCCTCCAACACCGACGACATCGAGACCGCCTTCGGTCTTTCCGAAGGCAATACCGAGGTGGAGCTCACCAACCGGTCCAGCTCCATCAAGACCCTGGAGTGGGAGCGCATCCACGAGGTGCTGGCCGAGACGGACTTCAACATCTCCGAGGCCGCACGCCGCCTCGGCATGCACCGCCGCACACTCACCCGCAAGCTCGGCAAGCAACGTGTGTGACGTGACCTGGCCGGCTAGCCGAACAGCATCCCCAGGCCGAGTGCCAGCAGCCCCGCCATCAAGCAGCGGCGGAAG
>CAJYRH010000372.1 GCA_913776795.1 uncultured Pseudorhodoferax sp.
ATGGGCTGGACACCTACTTCGACGACTACAACACGCCCGACCCGCTGCCCGCAGCCATGCTGCGCCAGATGGCGCAGGCCGCCTACCTCGGCCTGGTCTCCCCCGAGACCGGGGCCAAGACCGAGACCGAGACCGTACCCACGACCGCCCCCGAGACCGGGACCGAACCCGCACAGACGGGTACGCCGGCAGCCGGCCCGCAGGCCCCGCCTGCGGCCGCGATGGAGCCCCACGATGAAGACCCTGATCTGCGACTGCAACCGCTCCATGACCCTGGACCGCCCGGCCCTGGGCCGGGCCCTGGCGGCCACGCCGGGCGCCAGCGCTGAGGGCATTGCCGATGTCCACTCCGTGCTGTGCCGGCGCGAGGCGCCGGCCTTTCAGCGCGCCGCCAGGTCCGGGGAAGAACTGCTGGTCGGCTGCACGCAGGAAAGCCGTTTGTTCCTGGAACTGGCCGAACAGACCGAAGGCGCGCCGGGGCTGGCCGAGCGGCCCATCCACTTCGTCAACCTGCGCGAGACCGGTGGTTGGTCGCGCGATGGCGCGGCGGCCGCGCCCAAGCTGGCCGCGCTGATCGCGGCCGCCCAGCTGCCGCCGCCCGAACCGGTCGCGACGGTGGGCTACCGCTCGGCCGGCCGCTGCCTGGTGGTGGGGCCGGGGCCGCGCGCCGAGGCAGCGGCAGAACTGCTCGGCGAAGCGCTCGATGTCACGCTGCTGGTCGACGGCGGCGCGCTGCAGCAGCGGCACGAGCGCGTCGTGCTGCGCGGCCGGCTCACGCGCTTGAGCGGCTGGCTCGGCGCCTTCGAGGCCGGCTGGGACAGCGCCAACCCGATCGACCTGGACCTGTGCACGCGCTGCAATGCCTGCATCGCGGCCTGCCCCGAAGGCGCCATCGATTTCAGCTACCAGGTCGACCTGGCGCGCTGCACGGCCCACCGCGACTGCGTGGCCGCCTGCCAGGCCGCCGGTGCGATCGACTTCGAACGCAGCCCGCGCAGCGAAGAGTCCCGCTTCGACCTCGTGCTGGACCTCGGCGACGTGCCGGCCCTGGGCATGCACCAGCCGCCGCAGGGCTACGTCCATGTGCCGCCGGGCGCGCCGCTCACGCAGGCGGTGCTGCAGCTGCGCGGGCTGGTCGGCGAGTTCGACAAGCCCCGGTTCTTCCGCTACGAGCAGCGCCTGTGCGCCCACACGCGCAACCAGCAGATCGGCTGCTCGGCCTGCATCGACGTGTGCTCGGCCCAGGCGATCCGCTCCGATGCCTCGCTCAAGGGCAAGACGGCGGCGCGCGGGCGGGGCACCCCAGGCCACGCCACGGCAGGCATCGTGGTCGAGCCGCACCTGTGCGTGGGCTGCGGGGCCTGCAGCACTGTGTGCCCCAGCGGCGCGCTGGGCTTTGTCTACCCGTCGCCGGCCGACCTGGGCAAGCGCGTGCGCACGCTGCTGCGCGCCTACACCGCAGCGGGTGGGCGCGATGCCGCGCTGCTGCTGCACAGCCAGGAAGAGGGCACGGCGCAGATCGAGGCCCTGGGCCGCGCGGCCAGTGCGGGCCGGGCCCATGGGGTGCCGGCGCGGGTGCTGCCGCTGGCGCTGTGGCACAGCGCCAGCGTGGGGCTGGACGTGTGGCTGGCCGCCTTCGCCCAGGGTGCCAACCAGGTCTGGGTGCTGACCGGCACCAGCGAGGCACCGCAGTACCTCCAGGCGCTCGCCGACCAGATGGCGCAGGCCCAGGCCGTCCTGCACGGCCTGGGCTACGCGGGCACGCATTTCCGGTTGATCGCCGCCGGTGACACGGCCGCGCTCGACCAGGCCCTGCGCGCGCCGCCGGCCCAGGGCGTGGCCCGGGCCGCCAGCTTCGCGGTCCAGCCCGACAAGCGCAACACGCTCGAGCTGGCGCTGGCGCACCTGCTCGCGCACAGCCCGCAGCCCGCGGCCGTTCCCCAGGCCATCGCGTTGCCGGCAGCCGGCGCGCTCTACGGCAGCCTGCGCGTGGACGCGGCCAAGTGCACGCTGTGCCTGGCCTGCGTGGGGGCCTGCCCGTCGCAGGCACTGTCCGACAACCCCGACCAGCCGCAGCTGCGCTTCACCGAAAAGAGCTGCGTGCAGTGCGGGCTGTGCCAGACCACCTGCCCGGAGGATGCGATCCGCCTGGAGCCGCGCCTGCTCACGGCCGATGGCGGCCGTGCGCGCGCCCAGGCCCGGGTGCTGCACGCGGCGCAACCCTTCCACTGCGTGCGCTGCGCCAAGCCCTTCGGCACGCTGCGCGCCATCGAGACCATGGTCGCCAAGCTGGCCGGCCACGCCGCCTTCCAGGGCGCGGCGGCCGAGCGGCTCAAGATGTGCAGCGACTGCCGGGTCGTCGACATGTACTCCAATCCCCAAGAACTGCGGATCACCGACCTGTGAGCAGCGAGACCTTCAGCGAAGAAATCGCGCGCGCCGAGCTGTACGGCCTGCTGGCGCGCCTGTGGCTGGCGCCGCCCGATGCGGCCCTGCTGGAGCAGTTCCGGCTGGCCGTGACCGAGGCACCGGAGCCCGGCAGCTTCCTCGAAGGGCCATGGCAGGAGCTGGTCGCGCAGATGCGCGCCAGCACGCCGGCGTCGGCGCAGGACGAGTTCGCCGCGCTGTTCCAGGGCGTGGGCAAGCCCGAGGTGTTTCCCTATGCCTCGTTCTTCCTCGCCGGCTTCGTGAACGAGAAGCCGCTGGCCCGCCTGCGCGAGGACCTCGCGGCGCTGGGCCTCACGCGCGACGCCGCGCAGTTCGAGACCGAGGACCACGTGTCCTACGTGCTGGAGGTCATGCGCTACCTGATTGCGGGCGAGGGCGCGGCCGCCGGCGACCTGGTGCAGCAGCGCCGCTTCTTCCGCGCGCACGTGCAGCCCTGGATCGAGCCGCTCAGCCAGGCCGTCGAGGCGCAACCCGCGGCCCGGCTGTGGCGCGCCATCGCGGCCATGACCCTGGCCTTCGTCCAGGTCGAGACGCAGGCCTTCGACCTCATCGAGACATGAACACCATCGCGCGCGACGACATCACCGGCCTGGTGCTGGCCGGCGGCCGCGGCAGCCGCATGGGCGGCGTCGACAAGGGCCTGCAGAACCACCGCGGCATGCCGCTGGCCTTGCATGCGCTGCTGCGCCTGCAGCTGCAGGTCGGCACGAGCATGGTCAGCGCCAACCGCAACCTGTCGGCCTACGAGGCCATGGGCGTGCCCGTGTGGCCCGATTCGGTGGAAGGCTATGCCGGGCCGCTGGCTGGCCTGCTGACGGGACTGGAGCACGCCGAGACGCCCTGGCTGGTCACGGTGCCCTGCGACACGCCCGACTTTCCGGCAGACCTGGTCGAACGCCTGGCCGCGGCCGCGGTGGCGCAGGACGCCGAGATCGCCATGGCGGCGACGCCCGAGGACGGCCAGATGCGGGCGCAGCCGGTGTTCTGTCTGCTGCGCACCGACCTGGTCGAGAGCCTGGTCGCCTTCCTGAACGCGGGCGAGCGCAAGTTCGACAAGTGGGCCAGCCGGCACCGCAAGGCCGAGGTGCCGTTCGACGACGCAGCCGCCTTCTTCAACGCCAACACGCTGCAGGAACTGCAGCAGCTGCAGCGCTGATTCTCAAAGCTTCGGCCGCGCATAGCGCCACCACGGCAGCGCCTTGGTGAGCGACAGCACCTCGCCGGGTTGCTGCACCCCATAGCCCGGCAGCCGGGCCAGCGCCTCGGCCCACGCGGGCGACGCCAGGCGCGCGCGCAACGCGCGCAGCGGCGGCGTCTCCAGGTCTTCCTTGCGGCACAACAGGTAGTAGTTCTCGTCGACCAGCGGCGCGAAGGACAGGCCGGCCTCGGCGGCGGCCGCCTCGATGCCGATGCCCACGTCCGCCGCGCTGCTGGCGATGGACGCGGCCACGGCCACGTGCGTGTCTTCCATGTGGGTGGTGTAGCCAGGCACCTGCTCAGGCGCCAGGCCCGCCTGGGCCAGCAGGTGGTCCGTCAGCAGACGCGTGCCCGAGGAAGGCTGGCGCGCGACGAAGCGCCAGCGGCCCGTGCGCAGTGCGGCAACGTCTTCAGGCCGCTCTTCGCCGGGGCGCCAGATCCAGCCCTGGCGCCGCCAGTGGCTGCCGATGAGTTTGTGCGCGCCGGGCTGCAGCAGCGGGCGCAGTGCGCGCGCCATCACGCTGTCCTGCGCCGCTTCCTGCGCCACATGGAACCCGGCGACGCGGCAGCGCCCCTCGCCCAGCGCGCGCAGCGCCTCCTGGCTGCCGGCGAAGCGCAGGCCGATGTGCAGGCCGTCGTGTGCCTCGGCCAGGGCCTGCAGCTGCGGCAGGCCCAGGTCGTGGCTGGCGAAGATCTCCAGCACCTGCAGCGTGGCGTCGTCGGCCAGGGCGAACACGCGCGCCAGCTCGGCGCGCAGGGCCTCCACATGCGGCGTCATGCGGGCACGCGCCTGGTGCTCGGCCCACAGCAGGCGCTGCGCGAACGGCGTCAGCCGTGCGTGCCGGCCCTGGCCCCACAGCACCAGCGGGGCGCCCAGCACCTCTTCCCAGTGCTTGAGTGCGCCCCAGGCGTGGCGGTAGGAGGTGTTCTGCGCACGTGCGGCGGCGCTGATGGAGCCCTGGGCCTGCAAGGCCGAGAGCAGATCGAACAAGGGGTTCTCGATCTCGGCGCGCTGCTGGCTGGTCGCGTCGGCGTTCTCGAAGGTGTAGCGCAGGTGGATGCCGCGGCGTGAGGAGTGCATGGGGCGAGCGGGCGAGGGGGCCGCAGTGTCCCACGGCTGTCCTGGCGCACTGACACCGGCTCACCGATACGGGCTCACTGGCTGGCGTTCGGGAAGAACAGCTGCTCGCCGCCGATGGTGTAGGAGGCGATGGCGGCCTGGCCCGGTGCGGAGACCACCCAGTCGGCGAAGCCCTGCGCCAGGTCCTTCTTCACGTGCGGGTGCCTGGCGGGGTTCACCACGATCACGCCGTACTGGTTGAACAGTTGCTTGTCGCCTTCGACCAGGATGCCCAGGTCGGCGCGGTTCCTGAAGTTGAGCCAGGTGCCGCGGTCGGCCAGCACGTAGGCGTTGGTGGAGGCCGCGATGTTGAGCGCCGGCCCCATGCCGCAGCCGCATTCCTTGTAGCCGGCGGGTTTGGCGGCTGCCAGGTCGACGCCGGCCAGTTGCCACTGCCGCAGCTCGGCCGAATGGGTGCCGCTCTTGTCGCCGCGCGAGACGAAGCCGGCACCCGTGCCGGCCAGCCGCTTGAGCGCGGCGGCGATGTGGTTGCCGCGCACGCCAGCCGGGTCGGCCTTGGGGCCGATCAGCACGAAGTCGTTGTACATGACCGCGCGCCGCTCCAGGCCGAACCCCTCGGCCACGAACTTCTCCTCGGCCGGCTGGTCGTGCACGAACAGCGCGTCGGCATCGCCGCGGCGCGCCATGTCCAGCGCCTGGCCCGTGCCCACGGCCACCACGCGCACCGCGGTGCCGGTGGCCTGCGTGAACTGCGGCAAGAGGTGCTTGAACAGGCCGGACTGCTCGGTCGAGGTGGTCGAGGCCAGCACGATGAACTTGTCTTGCGCCTGCACGGCGGGCGCGAGCAGCGCGGCGGCCAGGGCGGCGGGAAGGGCGAGGAGCAGGAAGCGTTTGCGCAGCAGCATCGGGGCGGTGCCTTGGGTGGAAGAGGAGGGCCGATTCTGGTGGCCCGTGTCCTTGCGCGCGATAGGAACGGCAGTGCATAGGTGGCGCCCTGCCCGCCCGCCACGCCCCCGTACAGCTCAGACTGCTGCGTCGATGCGAAAACCCAGCCGGCGCAGCGCGGCGCGCGCTTGTTCCGAGCGCAGCAGCGCGAGGAAGGCCTGCACCGGTGCCCGGCCCAGCCGGTCCCGGGGCAGCACGAAGTCGTAGCGCTCTTCCTGCACGGCGATGAAGCCCAGCCCGTACTGGTGCGCCACCGTGTCGATGGCCAGGCCCCAGTCGGCGCGGCCCTGTGCCACGGCCACCGCCACGGCGTTGTGCGACTTGGTCTGCACCCCGTAGCCGGCAGGCTGGGCGCCGCCGAGCAGCCGGTCGACAAGAATGCGCGTGCCGCTGCCGGCGTTGCGGTTGACCATCGCGCAACCTGGCTCGGTGCGGGCGGTGGCGATGGCCGCGGCCGCGTCGCGCCCCTCGAAGCGTGCATCGCCGCGGCGGTAGACGATGCCCTGCATGCGCCCGTAGCCCGGCACCAGCTCCAGTGCCGGCGTGAGCAGGTGCGTGTTGTAGCCGCCCGTGGCCGGGTCCATG
>CAJYRH010000373.1 GCA_913776795.1 uncultured Pseudorhodoferax sp.
CCAGGTCGAAGCCCTCGGCCACCACGTCGGTCAGCGCGTCGCTGAAGTGCAGGTCCAGCCTGCCCGATTCCAGCCTGCTGGCGCGCCGGCTGTGCACGGTGCGCATCCTGCTGGTGGGCGCGCCGGCCTACTTCGCCCAGCGCGGCCAGCCAACGCACCCGCGCGACCTGGCGGAGCACCGCGCCCTGCGCTATGTGCACACGCGGCTGGGCGAGGCCTGGCAATTCCGGCACGCGCGCCATGGCGAGTACGCGCAGGTCGTGCCGACGGCCCTGCGCGTCAACAACGCCGAGGCGCTGGTGCCGGCCCTGCGCGCCGGCCTGGGGCTGGCGCTGCAGCCCGAGTTCCTGGCCTGGGAAGACCTGCAGAACGGACGCCTCGTGCAGGCCATGCCCGGTTGGGAGATCGATCCGATCGCGCTGCACATCGTGACGCCGCCGGGCCGCGCCAGGCCCGCTCGCGTGCAGGTGCTGACCGATTACCTGGCGCAGGTCTTTGCGCGCGCACCCTGGGCCAGTTGACAGTGTCGGCACGGCGCCACAGCGCAGCGCCATGGTGCACGGGCGCATCGCTGCGGTCAAAATGCATGCAACCTGACTCCGGGCCATTGCCTTGCCGCTCATTCCGGCTTCCGAGCTGCCTCCGGGCGCGCTGCTCGCCTGCCTGGGCCTCCTGCCCATCTTCACCGCCGCGTTCTGTGCGAGTGCGGCGCGCGGCATGCCGGCATTCCAGCGGCCCTTGCGGCTGTGGGCCTGCGCTCTGTTGTGCGTGAGCGCGACGGCCGCGGCCTTTGCGGCGCGGCAGCGGCTGTCCGGGCCGCTGGCCTACGCCGTGGCGAATCTGGCCATCCTCAGTGCGTTTGCACTGGTGGGGCAGAGCCTGGCGGCACTGCAGGGCGGCAATGCGCGCCGCGCACGCTGGAACTGGGCACTGGTGCTGTTGGCGATGGCGGTGCTGCTTGGGGCGCACGTGTTCGACGCGCCCTACGGCGTACGCGCCACGAGCGTGGCGCTGGCCGTCGGGCTGCTGGCACTGCACGGGGCCTGGCTGTTTCTTCCGCAGCTGCGTGAGCGGCCGCGCGCGCTGCCCGAAGTCTGGCTGCTGTGCTCGCTGATGGTGGTGGGCCTGACCTTCGTGCTGCGTGCGCTGCCGTTCCATGGCGGCGTCTGGGACGACCGCGGTCCGCGCACCTGGTCCGGCCACCCGCTGCTGGTGCTGGGCCTGGTCTTCGTCGTCAGCAGCTCGCTGGCCTTCTTCACGCTGTTGCACGAGCGCCAGCGGCTGGCGTTGCTGCAAAGCTACCAGCGCGACAGCCTGACCGGCCTGTACATGCGCGGGGTGTTCTTCGACAAGGCCCGGGCCGTGCTGCAGGGCGCCAACGCGGGGGACCGCTTCGCCGTGGTGATGGCCGACCTGGACCACTTCAAGCGCATCAACGACACCTACGGCCACCCGGTGGGCGACAAGGTCATTGCCCATGCGGCGCGCATGCTCCATGGCAGCACCCGGCTCAACGACCTGGCCGGACGCTATGGCGGCGAGGAGTTCTGCCTGCTGCTGCACGACTGCGACAGCGAGCGGGCATGCCGCTTCCTGCAGCGCGTGATGGGCCGGACCGAGCAGCCGCTGAACCTGCGCGACGGGCGCAGCGTGCCCTTCAGCTTCTCCGCCGGTTTCGTGGTGTGCCAGGTGGATGGGCGCGCCCCGCCGCTCGAAGACCTGCTCGAACGCGCGGACCAGGCCCTGCTGCATGCCAAGGCCCAGGGGCGCAACCGCGCCGTCGAAGCTCGCGGCGACGACATGGGCCCTGCCTGGAGCCCGGCTGACGCTCAGGCGTCCAGCACCTCGCGCACGCGGGCAGCGAGTTCCTCGATGGTGTAGGGCTTGCCGATCAGCTGCACGCCCGGGTCGAGCACGCCGTTGTGCACCACCGCGTTGCGCGTGTAGCCGGTCGTGAACAGCACCTTGAGCAGCGGCCTGCGCTTGAGCGCCTCGTCTGCCAGCTTGCGGCCGTTGACCTCGGGCATCACGACATCGGTGAAGAGCAGGTCGATGTCCGGGTGTGCGTCGATCAGCCGGAGCGCCGCCGCCGCGCCATCGGCCTCCAGGACGCGGTAGCCCAGCTCGACCAGCGCGTCGACCGACAGCTGCCGCACGGCAGGCTCGTCCTCCACCACCAGCACCAGTTCGCGGCTGTCGCCGCGCAGCGGATCCGGGCGCGTCTCGGCCGGCGCTTCGTCCTCGTGGGGGCCGAGCAGCCGTGGCAGGTAGACCTTCACGGTCGTGCCCTCGCCGACTTCGGAGTAGATCTTCACGTGGCCGCCGGACTGCTTGACGAAGCCGTAGACCTGGCTCAGGCCCAGCCCGGTGCCGCGGCCGACCTCCTTGGTCGTGAAGAACGGATCGAAGGCCTTGGCGCTGACCTCGGCCGACATGCCGCTGCCGGTGTCGCTGACGGCCACCAGCACGTACTGGCCCACGGCCAGTCCCAGGTGCTCGGCGGCATAGCGTTCGTCCAGGTGGCAGTTGGCCGTCTCGATGGTCAGCCGGCCGTGCTCGCCCATGGCGTCGCGGCCGTTCACCGCGAGGTTGAGGATCACGTTCTCGAGCTGGTGCGGGTCCACGTGCGTGCGCCACAGGCCGCCGGCCAGCACGGTTTCCAGCCGGATCGCGCCGCCCAGCGAACGGCGCAGCAGGTCGGACATGCCGGCCACCAGCTTGTTGGCGTCCACCGCCGCCGGCTTGAGCGGCTGCTGGCGCGAGAAGGCCAGCAGCCGTTGGGTCAGCTGCGCGGCGCGCCGGGCGCCGTCCTTGGCGGCCTCGACATAGCGCTGTGCGCGCGGGTCGCCGTCGACGAAGCGCCGGCCCAGCAGGTCCAGCGAGCCGATCACCACCGCCAGCATGTTGTTGAAGTCGTGTGCGATGCCGCCGGTGAGCTGACCCACGGCCTCCATCTTCTGGGCCTGGCGCAAGGCGTCCTCGGTCCTGGTGCGCGCGGCGACTTCCTCGGCCACGCGGCGCTCCAGCGTGTCGTTGAGTTCGCGCAGTGCGCGCTCGGCGCGGTGGCGCTGCGTCACGTCCTGGAACAGCACGGCCACCTGCCGGCGCTCCATCGGCTCGACACGGAAGGCCGCCAGCTCCAGGTGGCGCCCGGTGCGCACCAGTTCGCGCTCGAAGCGCACCGGCACGCCGGTCAGCAGCACGTTGCGGTAGATCTCGACCCAGCCATCGGCCTCCAGCGGCACCATGTCGCGTACGCGCTGGCCCACCACGTCGGCGATGCCGGCGTTGGCCAGGTAGGCCGGGTTGGCGGCGATGTGCACGTAGTCGCTGAGCGGGCCATGCGGTCCGTCCAGGAACTCGATGACACAGAACCCCTCGTCCATGCTGTTGAACAGCGTGCGGAACTGGCGTTCGCTCTCACGCAGCGCGGCCTGCGTGGCCTTGCTTTCCGACAGGTCGGATGCGGTGCCGAACCACTCGACAATCTCGCCGGCATCGTCGAACACCGGCACCGCGCGCGACAGCATCCAGCCCAGAGAGCCGTCGGCGCGCACCACGCGGTGTTCCAGCTCGAAGCGGCTGCGTGTCTCGATGGCCCTGCGCACTGCAGCCATCAGGCCGGCGCGGTCCTGCGGCGGGATGTAGACCTGCAGCCAGTCGCGGTTCGGGGTGCGCAGCTCGGCGACGAACCCCTGGGTGTTGATCTCCAGCACCTCGGCCCAGTCGGGGCTCATGCGGTAGGTCAGGTTGGCGCTGGCCTGTGTCAGGGCCAGGAGCCGCGCCTCGCTGGCCGCCACGCGGCGCTGCGCCAGGACCTTGGCGGTGGTCTCCCATACGGTGCACAGCAGGCCGCGCACCGTGCCGTCCTCGTCGCGCAGAGGGGTGTACCAGAAGCTGAACCAGGCGGTCTGCAGGCGCTCGGTACGCAGGACCTGCAGTTCCATGTCCTCGCGGTACACCGCCTGCCCTTGCAGTGCGGTGTCGATGAGCGCAGCGACGTCGTCCCAGACCTCGCCCCACACGCAGCGCAGGGGCGCGCCCAGCGCCTGCGGATGCTTGTTGCCCAGCATGGGCACGTAGGCGTCGTTGTAGACCATGGAGAGATCCGGGCCCCAGGCCAGCCACATGGGGACGACCGAGTCGGACAGCAGCGTGACGGCCGCACGCAGGGGTCTGGACCACGTGGCAGGCGCACCGAGTGCCGATGCTGCCCAGTCGTGCCCACTCGGCAAGGCCGTCTGCAGGCCAGTGCCCTGGGGGAAACGCGTGTCCGTAGGCAGCGATGCGCCCGAGCCCTCCAGCATGCCGCTGCCCTTCGTCGTTGCGCTGGTCCGGCAGCGCGGCCATGGTGCGGAAGGCACCTCGGCCAGTATCGCATGGAGGTTTCTCCAGCCTTAATCCAATCCCAAGCTTGGCCCGCGATGATGCGGCGACACATGCGTGCCGGCATGCGGCTGCACATTGCAAGGAGTTCGACATGGTGAATCGGAAACAGGCGGGCGAGGCCGACAGGCCCCTTTTGGGCGGCTTCGTGACGGCGTTGGTCTCGGCCGGAGCCGCACTGGGCGTGGTGGCCGTGGTCTGGGCGCTGTATGCGTCGCTGGACGAGCA
>CAJYRH010000374.1 GCA_913776795.1 uncultured Pseudorhodoferax sp.
CCGCGCTGCAGATGTGCGACCGCGCGTACCTGCTGACCAATGGCCGCATCGTGAGCCAGGGTACCGGCAAGGAGATGCTGGCCAATGAGGGCGTGCGGGCCGCCTACCTGGGCGGTTGAGCGACGCGCGGGCGCAACGCCCGCGCAGCCGCAGATGGCGCCGGTCGCCCGGGCGTGGGGCTTTCGTGCACCAAAGGGTTGCCGGCATGGGGCCGCCACCGGCGTGCGCGGCCCGTTGCGGTGCGCGTTTTCGCCACCGCGGTGCAGGCGGCGGCCCTTGCGGATTTGCTTGAAGCAGCTTCAAAATTCTTTCGCTTGGACGATGGCCCGGCCCTGGGCACAGTGCACGGCATGACCACCCTGCAGTTGCCCGCCATGCCCTCCATCCACCGCATCCCCGCAAGTCGACGACTCGCCTGCGCACCGCGCGCCCGTCTCCGTGCCCTGGCCCTGGCCGTGCTCGCCTGCGGCCTGTGGCCGGCCAGCGCCGTCCAGGCCCAGGATGCCGCCGCCAGCTACCCGTCGCGCCCCGTGCGCATCGTGGTGGGCTACCCGCCCGGCGGCGCCACCGACGTGATCGCGCGCCTCGTGGCCACGCGGCTCGGCGAAAAGCTGGGCCAGCCGTTCGTGGTGGACAACAAGCCCGGTGCCGGCTCCAACATCGCCAGCGAAGAGGTGGCGCGCGCCAAGCCCGACGGCCACACGCTGCTGGTGACGACGATCCAGAACGCCACCAACATGTCCATCTACAAGAACCTGCGCTACAGCACCGAGCGCGACTTCGTGCAGGTGGCCCAGTTCATGGCCTCGCCCAGCGTGCTGGTGCTCACGCCCACGCTGCCCGCGCGCGACCTGGCCTCCTTCATCGCGCTGGCCAAGGCCAGGCCCGGCACGCTGAGCTATGCGTCCACCGGTGTGGGCGGCTCGCCGCACCTGGCCGGCGCGATGCTCAACGCACGCGCGCGGCTCGACCTGCTGCATGTGCCGTACAAGGGAACCTCGCCGGCCATGGTGGACGTGGTCTCGGGCAACGTGTCGGCCAGCTTCATGACCACGCTGGGTGTGCTGCAGCAGATGAAGGCCGGCCAGGTGCGGCCCATCGCCGTGGCGTATTCCCGGCGCCTGGCCGAGCTGCCCGACGTTCCCACCATGGCCGAGGCCGGGCTGCCCGACTTCGAGGTGGTGTCGTGGAACGGCCTGGGCGCGCCGGCCGGCACACCGCCGGCCATCGTCGCCAAGCTCGGCAACGCCGTGACCGAGATCCTGCAGACGCCCGAGATGCAGGAGCGCGTGAGAGGCCTGGGCGGCGAGGTGGTGCTGCGGGCGGGCCCCGTGTTCTCCGACTACGTGCGCAGCGAGATCGGCAAGTGGCGCCAGGTCGCCGAGTCCGCCAACATCGAGCTGGAGTGATGCAGGCCATGAAGATCGCACTGGTCACCACCGGCGGCACCATCGTCTCCCAGTTCGCACCCGACACCGGCCTGGCCTCGGCACGCCTGGGCGGCGCGGAGCTGCTGGCCGCGCTCGGCCGCTTCGGGCCGGTCGGCCCGGTCGAGGTGGTGGACGCGCTCAAGGTCTCGTCGCCGCAGATCGGCCTGGCGGACTGGCAGGCGCTGCAGCGCACGGTCGCCGCGCTGCTGGCGCGGTCCGACATCGCCGGCGTGGTCGTCACCCATGGCACCGCGACCATGGAAGAGACCGCCTGGTTCCTGGACCTGACGCTGGCCAGCACCAAGCCCGTGGTGCTGACCGGCGCGCAGCGCAATGCTTCGGAGCCCGACAGCGACGGGCCGCGCAACCTGTACAACGCGCTGGCCATCTGCGCCGCCGCGCAGCCGCTGGACGCGGGCGTGCTGGTCGCGCTCAACGACAGCGTGCACGCGGCGCGCGAGGTGGCCAAGACGCAGACGCTCAACGTCGAGACCTTCCAGTCCGGCCTGTGGGGTGCGCTGGGGCAGGTGCGGGCCGGCCGGGTGGTGTTCCACCGCAGGCCGCTGCGCCGGCTGCACGTGCCGCTGCGCGACGCGCCCCTGCCCGACGTGCCCATCGTGCCGATGTACGTCGGCGCCACGCGCGCGCTGGTGGACGCCGCCGTCGCCGGCGGGGCGCGCGGGCTGGTGGTGGAGGCCATCGCCTCCGGCCATGTGAACGCGTCGCTGCAGGATGGCATCTTCGGCGCGCTGCGGGCCGGGGTGCCGGTGGTGGTGGCCACGCGCATCCCGCATGGGGGCACGCGGGTGGGCTACAGCTTTCCGGGCGCGTCGCACCACCTGGTCGCGCATGGGGCGGTGCTCAGCGACGACCTGTCGCCCTGGAAGGCGCGCATCCTGCTCATGCTGGCGCTGCAGCACGGCTGGACCGCACCCGCGGTGTTGCAGGGGCTGTTCGCCGACGACCGCGTGCCGGCGGTAGAGTCGCGCACGCCCGCGTAGCCGCCCATCCCGGGGGCGGCCGCTGCCGGCGCCGCTCCCCGCATGAAACTCGACACCTTCGCCACGCTGCAGGCGGTGATCCGCCACGGCACCCTGTCCGGTGCGGCCGCCGAGATGCACCTGACGGCCAGCGCCGTCAGCATGCAGATGAAGCAGCTCGAGGCCTACTTCGGCCAGCCGCTGTTCGACCGCTCGGGCCCGCAGCTGCGGCCGACACCGCTGGCCGAGCAGGCGTGCCGGCTCATGGGAGACACGCTGGCGCAGCTGCAGGGGCTGCGCGAGCTCTCGCAGCTCGCGGTGCGCGGCGTGGTGGCGGTGGGCATCCTCGAATCCATGCTGCCCGCGCTGCTGCCGCCCACGCTGGCCCATGCCAGGGAGCGCCATCCGCAGCTGGAGATCCGCATGGTCTCGGGCCGCACGGTGGCGCTGACGGCGGCGGTCAAGGCCGGCGAGCTCGATGCGGCGCTGGTCGCGCAACCCGAGGATGGCGGTTCCAGCCGCCTGCTCTGGCATCCGATGGAGCGGCGCGAGATGGTGCTGGTGGCGCCGCCCGGCAGCCGCGAGCCCACGCTGGCCGCCCTGTTCGCGCGCTACGAATGGATCCGCTACGACCGCAAGACGATCTCCGGCGCGCTGGCCAAGCGCCACGTGGAGGCGACCCAGGTACCCACCCGCGTGCTGCGCGAGTTCGACAGTGCCGCCGCCATCCTGTCGATGGTCAGCGCCGGCCTGGGTGTGTCGGTGCTGGAGATCTCCGAACCGGGCCTGCTGGCCGCCTACCCGGTGCGCGTGCTGCCGCTGGGCCCGGACGCGCCGGCCTACCAGCTGGCACTGGCGGTGCGCCGGTCCGACGCAGGCAAGCGCACGCTGCAGGCACTGCAGGAGGTGCTGGTGCATGCGCTGGCCCAGGCGCAGCAGCGGCGCCGCGACATGCTGTGGCCAGTCGGCGAACGCGCGGCGCGCTGAGGCACGCGGCCGCACGGCCCGGCGTGCCGCGCCACCCGTGCCACCCGTGCCACCTCGGCCACCCAGGCCGCTGCTACCACCTCGGCGACCCAGGCCGCTGCTACCACCTCGGCCACTCAGGCCGCTGCTACCACCTCGGCCGCCTGTACCGCCTCCGCCGATTGTGATGAGGCATCAGCCGATGGCCATGAGCGAGGCGTTGCCGCCGGCGGCCGCCGTGTTGGTGCTGACGGTGCGTTCGCACACCAGGCGCTCCAGCGTGTAGCGGCCGCGGCCACTGGCGATCTCGTCGCTGGCCAGGCCCTGGACCGACAGGATCGGCCCCGGCCGCATGGCCAACCGGCGGTTCAGCGCGCGCAGCGCATCGGGGTCGCCCTCGAACAGGGCCGCGTGCACCTCGGCGGCCAGTGCCTGCTCCTGCGGCAGCACGCGCGCCTGGGTGCGCTCGGCCTCGGGCAGCGCCGCCAGCTGCGCGCGGGCGGCTGGCGTGTCGGTCCACAGCATGCGGTTGCCGGTGGCGTGCACGGCCTGCCACTGTGCCTGCGCGCCGGCCGCCGTGGCCGCCACGCAGAGCACGGTGCCGCGCGGCGCCAGGCTGTACAGGTTGCGCTCGCCGGTCGGGCCGGGCAGCGCGGTGGGCGCGTCCAGGCG
This sequence comes from uncultured Pseudorhodoferax sp., assembly GCA_913776795.1. The sequence goes on from CAJYRH010000374.1 coordinate 4,049, forward strand.
CAGCGTGGGGCGCGGGCCGGCCCGCAGCAGCCGGTGCAGGTAGAGCGGGCCGCCGGCCTTGGGGCCGGTGCCCGACAGGCCCTCGCCACCGAAGGGCTGCACGCCCACCACGGCGCCGACCACGTTGCGGTTCACGTACAGGTTGCCGGCATGGATGCGCGCCGTCACCTGGGCGATGGTCTCGTCGATGCGCGTGTGCAGGCCGAAGGTCAGGCCGTAGCCGGTGGCGTTGATGGCGTCGATCAGCTGGGGCAGGGCCTCGCGCCGCCAGCGCAGCACGTGCAGCACCGGGCCGAAGACCTCGTGCTCCAGCTGCGCCGGGCTGTCGATCTCCACCAGGGCAGGCGCCACGAAGCTGCCGTGTGCGCAGGACGGCGGCAGTGGCAACCGCTCGACACGGCAGCCGGCGCCCGCCATGGCCGCCAGGTGCTTCTCGATGGCCTCGCGCGCTGCCTCGTCGATGACCGGGCCGACGTCGGTCTCCAGCCGGTCGGGGTTGCCCACGGCCAGCTCGTGCATGGCGCCGCGCAGCATGGCCAGCATGCGCTCTGCCACGTCTTCCTGCAGGCACAAGAGGCGCAGCGCCGAGCAGCGCTGGCCGGCCGAGTCGTAGGCCGACTGCAGCACGTCCAGCACCACCTGCTCGGGCAGGGCGGAGGAATCGACCACCATGGCGTTCTGGCCGCCGGTCTCGGCGATCAGCGGGATGGTGCGGCCCTGGTCGTCCAGGCGCTCGGCCAGCTGGCGTGCGATGAGGCGGGCCACCTCGGTGGAGCCCGTGAACATCACGCCGCGCACGCGGGCGTCGGCCACCAGACGTGCGCCCACGGTCTCGCCCGCGCCGGGCAGCAGCTGCAGCGCGCCGGCCGGCAAGCCGGCCGCATGCAGGATCGCGACGGCGCAGGCAGCGACCAGCGGGGTCTGCTCGGCCGGCTTGGCCAGCACCACGTTGCCGGCCGCCAGCGCCGCGGCCACCTGCCCCATGAAGATCGCCAGCGGGAAGTTCCAGGGGCTGATGCACAGCACCGGGCCCAGCGGCAGCTCGGTGCCGGCGGCCAGATCGGTGCGTGCCTGGACCGCGTAGTAGCGCAGGAAGTCGACCGCCTCGCGCACCTCGGCGATGGCATTGGGCAGCGTCTTGCCGGCCTCGCGCACGATCAGGCCCAGCAGCTGCTGCATCTGTGCCTCCAGCGCATCGGCGGCCCGCTCCAGGCAGCGCGCGCGTTCGGCCGGTGGGGTGGACTGCCAGATCGGCGCGGTATCCCGGGCCGCGGCGAGCGCAGCGTCGACCTGGTCCGCGCTGGCTTCGAGCACGTGGCCGACCACGTCGCGCCGGTCGGCCGGGTTGCGCACGGGCTGGGCGCGGGCGGCGTCCCAGCCGCAACCGGTCGGGCCGGCCTGCCAGGCCCGGCCGGTGCTGCCCAGCAGTGCGGTGGCCAGCGAGGCCAGGCGCTGCTCGTTGGACAGGTCCAGCCCGGCGGAGTTGGGGCGGTCCGGGAACAGGTCGCGCGGCAGCGCGATGCGCTCGTGCGGCGCGCCCAGCGGCTGGGCGCGCTCGGCCGCGGCCACCGGGTCGGCGACCAGTGCGTCCACCGGCACGCGCGGGTCGGCGATCTGGTTCACGAAGGAGGTGTTGGCGCCGTTCTCGAGCAGCCGGCGCACCAGGTAGGCCAGCAGCGTCTCGTGCGTGCCGACCGGCGCATAGATGCGGCAGGGCCGCGCCAGCTTGCCGTCGGCCACGGCGCCCACCACCTCCTCGTAGAGCGGCTCGCCCATGCCGTGCAGGCACTGGAACTCGTACTGGCCGGGGTAGTAATTGTTGCCGGCCATCTGGTGGATGGCGGCCAGCGTGTACGCGTTGTGGGTGGCGAACTGGGGGTAGATGGCCTGGGGCTGGGCCAGCAGCTTGCGCGCGCAGGCCAGGTAGGAGATGTCGGTGTGCAGCTTGCGCGTGAACACCGGGTAGTCCTCCAGGCCGTCGACCTGGGCGCGCTTGATCTCGCTGTCCCAGTAGGCGCCCTTGACCAGCCGCACCATCAGGCGCCGGCCGCTGCGCTGGGCCAGCTCGACCAGGTGGTCGATCACGAAGGGACAACGCTTCTGGTAGGCCTGCACCACGAAGCCGATGCCGTCCCAGCCCTGCAGTTCGGGGTCCAGGCACAGCGCTTCGAGCAGGTCCAGCGAGAGCTCCAGCCGGTCGGCCTCCTCGGCGTCGATGTTCAGGCCGATGTCGTAGCGGCGCGCCAGCAGGGCCAGTTCGCGCAGGCGCGGCAGCAGTTCGCCGTGCACCCGCTCCTGCTGGGCGCGCGCGTAGCGCGGGTGCAGCGCGGACAGCTTGACCGAGATGCCGGGGCCCTCGTAGATGCCGCGGCCCGCGCTGGCGCGGCCGATGGCGTGGATGGCCTGCACGTACAGGCCCAGGTAGCGCGCGGCGTCCTCGGCCGTCGTGGCCGCCTCGCCCAGCATGTCGTAGGAGTAGCGAAAGCCCCTGGCCTCCAGCTTGCGGGCATTGGCCAGGGCGCAGGAGATGGTCTCGCCCGTCACGAACTGCTCGCCCAGCACGCGCATGGCCGTGTCCACGCCCTTGCGGATCAGCGGTTCGCCGCCCTTGGCCGTCAGCCGCGACAGCGCCGAGGACAGCGATTTCTCGCTGCTGGTGGACACCAGCTTGCCGGTCAGCAGCAGGCCCCAGGTGGCGGCGTTGACGAACAGCGAGGGCGAGTGGCCCAGGTGCGACTGCCAGTCGCCCTGGCTGATCTTGTCGCGGATCAGCGCGTCGCGCGTGGCCCGGTCGGGGATGCGCAGCAGCGCCTCGGCCATGCACATCAGGGCCAC
>CAJYRH010000375.1 GCA_913776795.1 uncultured Pseudorhodoferax sp.
ACCTGCACTGCGCGACCGACTGGGAGCCCTATGCGCAGCAGATGCTGCAGGTGCTGTCGGGCGAGCCGCTGCTCGCCAACACGGCGGCGGATTTCGCGCCGCGGCCGCACTACCGGCCCGACACCAAGTTCGAGCGCCGCGGCCTGCGGCTGGGCCACGGCGTCTGGGACCTGGTGTTCCGGCGCCCTTGACGGGCTCACGTACCCTTCGGCCTGCGGCCTGTCCCGCCGAGCGGGAGCGGGCTTGCCCGGGGCGGCCCGGCGCGGCGCTCACAGCGGCTGCAGCACCCCCATGCCCAAGGCCACGAACACCGCGATGCCCAGCACGACGCGGTAGTACACGAAGGGCATGTAGCTGCGCGTGGACACGAGCTTGAGGAAGCCCACGATCACCGCATAGCCGACGAAGAACGCGATCACCGTCGCCAGCAGCGTTTGGCCGCCTCCCACGGTGTTCTCGGTGCCCCAGGTCTTGTAGAGCTGGTAGAAGCCTGACAGCAGCACCGCCGGGATGGCCAGCAGGAACGAGTAGCGTGCCGCCGCCTCGCGCGTGTAACCGAGGACCAGCCCCATGGTGATGGTGCCGCCCGAGCGCGAGACGCCGGGGATCAGCGCCATGGCCTGGGCAAAGCCGAACGCGATGCCGTGGCCCCAGGTGAGCCTGTCCAGCGTGCGCTGCTTGCGGCCCATGCGGTCGGCCGCGGCCAGCAGCAGCGCGAACACGATCAGCATGGTGGCCGTGATGTAGAGGTTGCGCAGCGAGCCTTCGATCGCGTTCTTGAACAACAGCCCCAGCACGGCGATGGGCGCCGTGCCCAGGATCACGAGCCAGCCCATGCGGGCGTCTGCGTCCAGCGGCCGGCCGCGCTGCGTGAGCGAGGCCCACCAGGCCAGGAAGATGCGCACGATGTCATGGCGAAAGAACAGCAGTACCGCAGCCTCGGTCCCGATCTGCGTGATGGCCGTGAAGGCAGCGCCCGGATCGCCGCCCGACGGCAGCAGCGGGCCGAAGATGCGCAGGTGCGCACTGGACGACACCGGCAGGAATTCCGTGAGGCCCTGGATCAGCCCGAGGACGGCGGCCTCGCCCCAGCCGACCGAACTCATCGGAGCACCCTTCGGCCAGCGGCCTCCCGTGCACGGGTGCAGTGGCGCATCTGCATGGAGCGGCCAGGCGCCGTGCTCATCGCGCGGCTCCGAGAATGGTGGCAGTGGCCGGTGGCGATGCAGGGCTGGACAGGCGCATGGATTGTGGGTGCTGAGAAAAAGGCCGGCCGATGATAGCGGCCCAGGGTTTCCACCAAGCGGCATGACAGCTCAGCGACAATTCCGCGCCATGCCAGCACCCGCCGCGCCCGCCCTGCCCCTGCGCGACGGCGTGAGCGCCAGCGCCGTCGGCCTGCCCGCCGGCCCCTGGGCGACCTGGCTGGACTTCTTCGCCGAGCGCTTCCCGCATGTGCCGCGCGGCGACTGGCAGGCGCGCCTGCGCGGTGGTGAGGTGTGGGACGCGCAGGGCCGGCCGCTGTCGCCGGACGCGGCGTACCGGCCGCACGGCAAGGCCTGGTACTACCGCAGCCTGCACGACGAGCCGCGTGTGCCGTTCGAGGCCGCCACCCTGTTTCGCGACGACCACCTGCTGGTGGCCGACAAGCCGCACTTCCTGGCCGTGACGCCGGGCGGGCGCTACCTGCACGACACCTTGCTGGCACGCCTGCGGCGCGAGACCGGCCTGGTGGACCTGCAGCCGCTGCACCGCATCGACCGCGAGACCGCAGGACTGGTGCTGTTCAGCATCCGCCGCCAGGACCGCGATCCCTACCACGCGCTGTTCCGCGAGCGGGTGGTGGACAAGGAGTACGAGGCCGTGGCACCGGTGCGCACGGAGCTTGCACTGCCCCTGCTGCGCGAAAGCCGCATCGTCCAGGGCACGCCGTTCTTCCGGCAGTGCGAGGTGGAGGGAGCGCCGAATGCCAGCACGCTGCTGGCACTGGCGCAATCCTGCGGGGGCCGGGGCCGCTACCGGCTCGCGCCGCGCACGGGCCAGCGCCACCAGCTGCGCGTGCACATGGCTGCACTGGGCATCCCGATCCTCGGCGATGCGTTCTACCCGAAGGTCACCCGCGGACCGGACGAGGACGACGACCACGCGCAGCCGCTGCAGTTGCTGGCGCGGGGCATCGCCTTCCTCGATCCGGTGACGGGCCAGCGGCGCAGGTTCGACAGCCAGCGCCGGCTGAGCGGACTGGCGCCGGCCTGAGGCGGCCGGCGCGCACTGCTCAAGGCGTGCAGTACTGCGGCGTCGACGTGGTCGGCGCAGTCAGATCCGTGGCCGTGTAGGTCTGCACCGGGCGCACGGTGATCGTGCAATTGGCGCTGACGTCGAACTCGAACAGGTTCCAGTAGTCCGTGCCGCTGGTCTCTCCGGCGGCAGGCGGCGTGATCAGCTGGACGGCACGGCCGGGTATGTTGACTTCGACCCGCGCGCCGGACTGGGAGATCGGTCCGTCGCTGTACCGCGAGAAGTTGTGCACCGTGTACTTGTAGGTGCCGACCATCAGTTTGGTGATGGTGATGACTTCAGGGCCGTAGCTGTCGGTGTCGTCCACATCGAGGTTGGCGAACGGCGCCTGCGTGAGCGAGCCCTCGTTGCCGTAGTACACCAATTGGCCGCTGGGCGTCATCAGGTGCGAGTCCAGATCGCTCGGCAACGCGCCCCAGGTCAGCTTCATCGTGATGCCGGCGCCGGTCTGGCTCAGCGTCAGGCAGTCGGCCCAGTCGATGTCGACCGCACTGGCCGTGTTGCGCATGGTGTTCGTCAGGCGGCCGGCCGCGACGGCAGTGATGGCCGCCTGGCCGTCGCGCCGGATGGGCAGGCTGAAGTTGCCGCTGGCATCCGTGTAGGCGTAGCTGGTGCCGGTGTAGTCGATACCGTCGCTGCCCACGCGGGCGTTGGCTACCACGGCTCCGCTGGCATCGCGCACGCAGCCGCGAACCAGCACGGTGTTGTAGACCTGGTCGGCGTTCCAGGTGGAGAAGTGGCTGACCGTACCTTCGTAATAGGCACCGCTGCCCGAGCCTGCAAGCGTGGCCGTGCCTTCCTGCTCCCAAAGCCCGGTCGTGGTGTTGTAGTGGAACAGTGGGATCGTCGCCGGCACCGTGCTGTTGCGCGACACCATCGGGATGCGGATGGTGGCGGTCTGGCCGCTACGCAGGTTCAGGGCCGCGCCGGTGCTGTCGGTCAGCGTGACGTTGAGCGCGCCGAAGCTCTCGATCGGCAAAGTGCTGCCGCCGGCCGTCCCCGTGCGGAAGTCGCCTGGCATCAATTGCGGGTCCAACGCCGAATCGATCGGCGTCAGTTGCACCGTGATGTTGCCGGTGGGCAAGGTGCCATCGGCACGCTGCACGCCGTTGGCCGGCAGGGTGACCAGTGCAGACCCTGTCGTGACGGTGCCGCCCGTCGCAACGGGAACCGTGTCCGTTTTCGCGACCGGCACCAGGCGTGCCTGCACGTCGACGGTCGTGTTCTCCACGAGGTCCGCGATGCGGCCATTCTCGGCATAACCGGATGCCTGGAACAGGACGGGCGTGCGCGCGCCGACCGGCACGTTCGACAGGGTGTAGGTGCCATCGGTGGCCGTGGTCGCGGACAACGCGCCCACGCGCACCGTCACACCGGCCACGCCCAGGCCGGTCGCACCGTCCACCGCCTTGCCGGCGATGGTGGCGGTAGGACCCGTCGGCGTGGTGGGCGTGGTGGGCGTGGTCGGCTCGGTAGGAGTCGAGGGGGTCGTGGGCGTGGGCTGCGTCGGCGTCGGATTGCCGTCGTCATCACCGCCACCGCAAGCGGCCAGGCACAACGAAACGATCAGTCCTGCTCCCCATGCTCGGAGTTGTGTTTTGGAATAGCGCATTTCAACCTTTCGGGATCAGTGGACAGGGCGGCCGCGCCGGTTGCGAAGCCTTCGCCGCCTCTGTCGTCTGGTGTGATCAGCCGTGGCGGGCGTCATGCCGGCCCCGACGCGTTCAGCGCTTCGGCCGGACATGGCCCACCGCTTCGAACGGTTCCGGTGGGACTTGGCTGGTGGCGAAGCGCTGCGAGTCTATGAGCGATCGACGGCGACACCCCACCCCGGGGCGACCGTGTGTGCATATTCCCGCCGGACTTTCCGCCTTAGTGATGACGTGGTGCGACAGCGTGGTTCACCGCCCGCTCCTGCTCACGCGGTGATCTCGCGCGCCGTGATCTGGTACTTGAAATCGTCCGGCGCGTAGGGATCGAAGCGGCCCTGGGCGTTCTCGGCCATGGGGTACATGAAGAAGCCCAGTGCCTCGCCGCGTGCGCCCGGCAGCTGGAGGTCGTGCGCGGTGTTGTAGGCCATCCAGTTGCCTTCCCAGCCACCGAACAGGGCTCGGTTGACCGGCGCGACGACAGGGTTCTGCACGGTCTTGATCCACTCGGGCGTCTCCAGCCGCATGACCTTGGCGACATCCGCCGGGTCCATCGCCACCCAGCCGTGGCCCGCCAGGTGCACCTCGGCGCGGCAATGCTGCGCGCCCTTGAGGCTGGCCGGGTTGCCGCCGAGCTCCTTGTAGCCGAAGGCCGAGGGCGCCAGCCGCAGGCCGTACACGTCGCGCGCAGGCACACCGACGGCGCGGCACAGGCCCACGAACAATGCGTTGAGGTCGGCGCACTTGCCGCCCAGGTCGCCGGTCTCCAGCAGGCTCGCGATGTCGCCTTCGCCGCAGCCGCGCACCTTGGGCTCGCGGTAGGTATTGGCAACCACCCAGTCGTAGATGGCGCGGGCCTTCTGCACATCGGTGCGTGCGCCCTGGGTGGCCTTCAGCGCAGTCTCGCGCACGATGCCATCGGTGGGCAGCAGCGCGGTGGCGCGCGTATAGAAGCGCAGCGTGTCCGCCGACTCCGTGGCGTCGGCGCGGCGCGACCAGTCGACGGCGCGGTTCTGCGTGGCGACACGGCTCGTGACTTCGGCGAAGGGCTGGGCCTGACCCGGCGCAAATTCCACCGCCAGCATGCGGGCCCCTTCGTGGCCGTCCTGCGTGATGCGCGCCTGGCCATTGCTCGCGAAGCCGTGTGTCAGTGTGCGCTGCCAGTCGGTGTCCAGCGAGGGCAGCGGGATCCAGACACGGGTCGCGCCCTGCAGCGGCGCGAGGTCCACGCGCGTGGTGACCTCGAAGCTGCGCCAGCCCTGCGGCTGGGGATCGAAACGGCGGGCCGCCGGCATGGCCTGCGTCCGGCCGAGAACTGGAGCGGCTGCGGCGGCCGTGGCGGCTGTGCATTGGGCAAGGAATTGGCGACGGCTGGCCGGCATGGCGTGGATCTCCTGAAGGCAAAGGGCGCGCATTATCGGCCGGGTGTGGCGAACAGCCCCTGCACCAGGCGTTCGGCCTCGGCACCGGTCCAGTCCAGTTCGCCGCGCAGCCGCTGGCGCGCGCGGCCATCGGCTGCGATCAGCAGCGTGGAGGGGAACACCTTGACGGCGCAGGCCCGCGCGATCGCGCCGTCGTGGTCCAGCAGCACGGGCAGGCGCAGGCCCGTGCGTTGCACGAACCGCGCCACCGTGGCCGGCGCTTCCTTGAAGTTCAGCGCCAGCACGGCCAGTTGCTCGGGCCCGTACAGGTCGGCCAGCACCTGCAGCGTCGGCATCTCGGCACGGCAGGGTTCGCACCAGCTGGCCCAGAAATTCAGCAGCACGGCCCGGCCGCGCAGATCGGCCAGCCGCCATGGCCGGCCCTGCAGGTCCGGCGCCACGATGGGGGGCAGCGGCTGGCTGGCCGGCCAGTCCGTGACGGCATGCTGGGCGTGGGTCGAGCGCGCCGCCAGCCATGCCCACGGCGCCAGCGAGCGCAGCAGGGTGCGGCGTTCCATGGCGCGGGATTGTCGGCCATGGCGCACTGCAGCATGGGGTGATGGCGCACGGCAAGCCGTGCAGATCGCTGGCGGGATTTTCGGCGCATTCGACCGTTTTTCGGACGGCTCGGCACCGAGAATCCTGCGGTGCCGCACGAACAACGCAACTTTCGAGCTGACCGCCTTCGCCCATGGCGCCGCTTCACGCTGGCCTTGCTGGGCCTGGCGCTCGCGGCCTGTTCCGGCACGGCGCCCCGCGCAGCCGCCGGCGACCAGCCGGCTGCGCCGGCCATGGCCATGGTCGCAGGGGCACCGATTGCCTTCGTGCACCACGCGGCACCGCAGGCCCAGGGCCCGGTCGTGGTGTTCCAGAGCGGTCTGGGCGACGACCATGCCACCTGGGGCTCCGTGGTGCGCGCGCTGCCTTCGCAGCACGCGGCCGTGCTGACCGACAGACCCGGTTATGGCGCGAGCCCGGCGCGCGCGGGCGCGCGCAGCGCCTGCCGCATCGCCGAGGAACAGCACGCCCTGCTGCGCCAGGCCGGGCTGCCGCCGCCTTATGTGCTGGTCGGCCACTCGCTCGGCGGCCTGTACCAGTACGTCTACGCCCGCATGTACCCGCAGGACGTGGCCGGCCTCGTGCTGCTGGATCCCACGCACCCGCAGATGCAGGCCACCCTGGAGCAGGCACAGCCCGCGGCCGCAGTGTTGCTGCAGCTGGC
>CAJYRH010000376.1 GCA_913776795.1 uncultured Pseudorhodoferax sp.
ATCGAGATCTTCGGCTCGCAACCCGGGGCGGCCAGCGGCGCCGCCGGCAACCCGGCCCAGCTCGCGCAGGGCATCTCGATCGCGCTCTACAACACCGCGTTCGGTCTGATCGTGGCGATTCCCTCGCTGATCTTCTGGCGCTATTTCAGGGCCCGCGTCGACGGCTACCTGCTGGCGCTGGAGCTGTCGGGCGAGCGCTTCGCACGGCACCTGAATGGTCTGCGCAAGACCGCATGAACTTTCGCCGCCGAGGCTCGCACGAGCCAGAGATCAACCTGATCCCGTTCATCGACGTGCTGCTGGTCGTGCTGATCTTTCTCATGCTGTCGACCACGTACAGCAAGTACGCCGAGCTGCAGGTGCGTTTGCCGCTGGCCAACGCCGAAGTGCAGCGCGAGCGTCCGCGCGAGGTCGTCGTGGCCATTTCCGCCGACGGCCGCTACGCCATCGACCGCCAACCGCTGCAGGGGCGCAGCATCGAGTTGCTTGTGCAGGCCATGCTGGGCGCCACCAAGGGCATGCAGGACCCCATCGTCGTGGTCAGCGCCGACGCCAGCACGCCGCACCAGGCCGTCATCACGGCCATGGACGCCGCCCGTCGCGCCGGCCTGCAGCAGCTGACCTTCGCCACGCAGCGCTCGGCCAGCGGCCGCTGAGTCCGGCCGGCAAACACCATGCGTGGCTGGCTCTCGGCGCTGCTGCCGCGGCTGTGGCTGTCTCGCGCGCTGGCCTGGCCGCTGTGGCCCCTGTCGTTGCTGTACGGGGCGGTGGCCGGCCTGCGCCGCCTGCTCTACCGCACCGGACTGCGCCGCAGCACGCGGCTGCCGGTGCCAGTACTGGTGGTCGGCAACGTCGTCGCCGGTGGCTCCGGCAAGACACCCGTGACCATGGCGCTGGTGCAAGGGCTGCAGGCCCGGGGCTGGCGCGTCGGCGTACTCTCGCGCGGCTACGGCCGCAGCACCAAAGACTGCCGCGAGGTGCTGCCGGAAAGCCTGGCCCGGGACGTGGGCGACGAGCCCGCGCTGATCCGACGCCACTGCGGCGTGCCCGTGTTCGTGGCAGTGCGCCGTTCCGATGCCGGCCAGGCCCTGCTGGCGCGCCACCCGCAGACCGAGCTGCTGCTGTGCGACGACGGCCTGCAGCACCTGGCCCTGGCGCGCGACCTGGAGGTCTGCGTGTTCGACGACCGCGGTGTGGGCAACGGCTGGCTGCTGCCGGCCGGGCCGCTGCGCGAGCCGTGGCCGCGCACAGCCGACCTGGTGCTGCACAGCGGCGAGCAGCCGGCATTGCCCGGATTTCGCGCGTACCGCCAGCTTGCCACGCAGGCGCAGCGTGCAGACGGCCAGCGCCTGGCCCTGGCCGCGCTGGCCGACCAGCCCGTGCTGGCTTTGGCCGGCATCGCCCGGCCGGCGCGCTTCTTCGACATGCTGCGGGCCGCCGGCCTGCGCCGTCTGCACGAGTTGCCGCTTGCAGACCACCAGGACTTCGATGGCTGGCAGGCCCCGGCCGGTGCGCCGGCCATCTGGCTCTGCACCGAAAAAGACGCCGTCAAGCTGTGGGCGCGGTACCCGAACGCCTGGGCCGTGCCGCTGCAGGTCGAACTGGATCCGGCCGCCTGGCAGGCGCTGGATGCGCGCCTCGCAACGCTGCGTGCGCCGCAGGTACCATAGCTCTCTTTCGACTTCCTGAACCTCATAGATCCCATGGACAGCAAGCTTCTGGAACTGCTGGTCTGCCCCGTCACCAAGGGCCCGCTGCAGTACGAGCGTGAACGCCAGGAATTGGTGTCGCGCAGCGCGCGGCTGGCCTATCCCGTGCGCGACGGCATTCCCGTCCTGCTGGAGAACGAGGCCCGCACGCTGAGCGACGAGGAACTGGGGTTGTGAGCGCCGCCGGGCAGTCGCAGGGCGCCATGCGCGCCTTCACGGTGCTGATCCCGGCGCGCCTCGCATCCACGCGCCTGCCCAACAAGCCGCTTGCGGCGCTGGGCGATGCGCCGATGGTGGTGCGCGTGGCCCAGCGCGCGATGCGCTCCCAGGCAGCCCGCACCGTCGTGGCCTGCGACAACGAACAGATCATGCAGGCCTGCGCCGCCCACGGCGTGCAAGCCATCCTCACGCGTGACGACCACGCTTCCGGCAGCGACCGCCTGGCCCAGGCCTGTGCGCTGCTGGGCCTGGATGGCGACGATCTCGTGGTCAACGTGCAGGGAGACGAGCCCCTGATTGCGCCGCCCCTGATCGATGCCGTGGCGGCGCTGCTGCACGCACACCCCGACGCCAGCATGAGCACGGCCGCCCATGCGATCGACACCGTGGAGGACCTGCGCAATCCCAATGTCGTCAAGGTCGTGTGCGATGCGCGCGGCCGTGCCCTCTATTTCAGCCGCGCGCCGATCCCCTGGTGGCGCGATGGCTTCGCAGACGGCGTCGCCGCGCTGCCCCAGCCGGCGCCGCTGCGCCATGTTGGTATCTATGGCTACCGCGCCGGCTTCCTGCGGCGTTTTCCGATGCTGGCGCAGGCCCCGATCGAGCAGACCGAGGCGCTTGAACAGCTGCGCGCGATGTGGCACGGCCACCAGATCGCGGTGCACGTGACCGAGCACGCGCCAGGCCCGGGCGTGGACACGGCGCAAGACCTGGAACGGGTCCGAAAACTGTTCTGACGAACTGTTGCGCCGGGGACGGCTCGCTGTGGCGTGCATGCTATCCTTTGCCGCCAGAAGCACTGCGACGGCCTGGGCGCCGTCAGCGCTGCCGCCCGATATCTACAAGCAATCCGAGGACATCCATGAGACTGATTCTGTTGGGCGCGCCAGGCGCCGGCAAAGGCACGCAAGCCACGTTCATCTGCAAACAGTTCGGGATTCCCCAGATTTCCACCGGCGACATGCTGCGTGCGGCCGTGAAGGCAGGCACGCCTCTGGGCCTGCAGGCCAAATCGGTCATGGATTCGGGCGCGCTGGTGAGCGACGACATCATCATCGGCCTCGTCAAGGAGCGCATCACCCAACCCGATTGCACCAAGGGCTTCCTGTTCGACGGTTTCCCGCGCACCATCCCGCAGGCCGACGCCATGAAGGCGGCCGGCGTGAAACTGGACTACGTGCTCGAGATCGACGTGCCCTTCGACGCCATCATCGAGCGGATCAGCGGCCGCCGCTCGCACCCGGCATCCGGCCGCGTGTACCACATCCGCTTCAACCCACCCAAGGCCGACGGCCTGGACGACGTGACGGGCGAGCCGCTGGTCCAGCGCGAGGACGACAGCGAAGCCACCGTGACCAAGCGCCTGGACGTCTACAGCGCGCAGACGCGCCCGCTGATCGACTACTACACGCAGTGGGCCAGGAACGACCCCGCGAACGCGCCGAAGTACCGCCGGATCGACGGCACCGGCAGCGTGGATGCGATCACCACGCGCGCACTGGCCGCCCTGGCCGACTGATCACGGCGCGCCAAGCAGGTCCAGCTGCAGCTGGATCCGCGCCTTGACCGGCGAGAGGGGGCCCGCATCTGGCAAGGCGTCTCCCGGCAAGCCCATCACTCTTCCCTGCTCGCAGCGGCTGGCCCGCACGACGCGCACGCCGGCCGCCTGCGCCCGCAACAACGCCGCCTCCAGGGCGCTGTGCACGCTGCCATTGCCTGTTGCCGCCACCACCAGGCCCTGCACACCGTCGCGCACCAGTGCATCGACGCCAGCACCGCTGGCGCCCGCGTGGCTGAACACAATCTCGACGCGCGGCCAAGCCTGCGGCGGTGCCGGCAACCGCGCCAGCCAGCCGGCGTCCGGCGCGGCCTGTGGCCAATCGCGCAACCGGCGCACCGCGCCCGCCTCCACATAGGCCAACGGGCCGGCGTCCCCGGAGCCGAAGGCATCCAGCCGGTAGCTGTGGACCTTGCGCACGTCGGCCGCGGCGTGCACTGTGCCTGCGCACACGGCCACCACGCCGCGCGCGCCTGCCAGCGCAGCGACCGCCAGCGCATCGCGCAGGTTCTGCGGCCCATCAGGCATGTCTGCGTTGGCGGGCCGCATGGCGCAGGCCATCACAACCGGTTTGGGCGGCGCCAGCACTGCCTGGAGGAAGTAAGCCGTTTCCTCCAGCGTATCGGTGCCGTGCGTCACTACCACGCCCAGCACGTCCTCGCGCGCCAGTGCCTGGGCGCAACGCTGGGCAAGCGCCCACCAGATGGCGACATCCATGTCCTTGCTGTCGACCTGGGCCACCTGTTCGGCCTGCAGTGCAAAGCCGCATGGCGCCTCGATGCCCCCCAGCAACTGGGACGCACCGACCTGGGCCGCTTGGTAGGCCAGGGTGTCGCCTGCCCGAGGCGCCAGGCCTGCGATGGTCCCCCCGACTCCAAGGACCAACAGTGTGCGGGCATGCCCGTCGAGAAATGCATTGGATGCTTGCATGCGTACCAAAACTGATTGAAAATACAGGTACTGGAAATTTACACAGAGCACTGTGCCCATTGTTCCAGCCCAGGGCCGCTGTTACCCAAGTCGAACAAGGAACTGCCATGTCAGACGCATCTTCCGCCTCCCCGGCCAAGCTCACCGCGCGCCAGCAACAGATTTTGGAGCTGATTCAGGCCGCCATCGCGAACACCGGGGCCCCGCCCACGCGCGCGGAAATTGCAGCAGCGCTGGGCTTCAAGTCCGCCAACGCCGCAGAAGAGCACCTGCAGGCCCTGGCGCGCAAGGGAGTCATCGAACTCGTGAGCGGCACATCGCGCGGGATCCGCCTGCGAAGCGACATGCTGCGTTCGGTCAACGAGCGCCGCAGCAAGCAGTTCACCCTGCCTTTGCAGGAATTTGCGCAGCTAGCATTGCCGTTGGTGGGGCGGGTCGCCGCGGGGTCGCCCATCCTCGCACAGGAACATGTGGACCAGACCTACTATGTCGAAAGCAGCCTGTTCCAGCACAAGCCCGACTACCTGTTGCGGGTGCGCGGCATGTCCATGCGTGACGCCGGCATCATGGATGGGGACCTGCTCGCCGTGCGTGCCACGAAGGACGCCAAGAACGGCCAGATCGTCGTGGCACGGCTGGGCGACGAGGTCACCGTCAAGCGCTACAAGCGCACGTCCGACAGCATCGAACTGCATCCCGAAAACCCAGACTACCCGACCATCTTCGTGGAGCCCGGCGAACCCTTCGAGATCGAAGGTCTGGCCGTCGGGCTGATCCGCAACACCATGCTCATGTAGGCCACAGGCCCGTCTGCACGGAACCAGGTGGCGGGCGTGCGCCGCACACGGTGCGGCAACCCTGGTTCGGTGCCTTTCATCGAATCCTGCCCCAATCCGCCCGACGGACGGAAGGAGTTTGAAATGGGAATTGCAATGCTGGCGACCATGCGCGTGGGTCGGCTGCCGCAATGGGTTGAAGACCTGACTCCGCGGCTGATACAGCATTTTGGCGCGCAGCTGGCAGCGCGGCTGCGCACGCGCTCGTCCCGCGCCCCTTTGCATGTACTACCAGCTCGTGCGCGCCCTGCACCGGCGCTGCGCGTGCTGCGTGTGTTGGAGCCGCATCAGCCCCGAGCCGCAGCCGGCCGCATGGTGATCTCTGGCCGCATGGCCGATGTATGCGCCGAACTGGACCGGCTTGCGGCAGCCGAATCGGCACCGTCACCGCACTGAGGAGGGTGAAGCAGCCATGCCCGCCGTGCCCGTGGCGGGCATGGCGCCGTATGGCCCCGAGGCACAATGGCCGCATGAACATTGTGATCCTCGATGACTACCAGGATGCGGTGCGCAAGCTCGATTGCGCAGCCAAGCTCGAACCCTATGCGGCCAAGGTCTACACCAACACCGTCAAGGGCCTGGGGCAGTTGTCGGTCCGGTTGCGCGATGCCGACATCCTCGTGCTGATCCGCGAGCGCACCCACCTGAACCGGGCACTGATCGAGAAGCTGCCCAAGCTCAAGCTGATCGCGCAGACCGGTCGCGTAGGTCCGCACATTGACATCGCGGCCTGCACGGAGCGCGGCGTGGCCGTGGCCGAAGGGGTCGGCTCGCCGATCGCGCCAGCAGAGCTGACCTGGGCGCTGATCATGGCCGCAACGCGCCGCCTGCCCCAGTACATCGGCAATCTCAAGCATGGCGCGTGGCAGCAGTCGGGTATGAAGACCGCTTCCATGCCGCCCAATTTCGGGCTGGGCACGGTGTTGCGCGAGCGCACGATGGGCATCTTCGGATACGGCCGCATCGGGCAGATCGTCAGCACCTATGCGCGCGCATTCGGCATGCGCGTGCTGGTCTGGGGCCGGGCGGGGTCCTGCGAACGCGCTCTGGCCGATGGCCATCAGATCGCAGCCAGCCAGGAGGAGTTGTTCGCCAACTGCGATGTCCTGTCGCTGCACCTGCGGCTCAATGAAGAAACTCGCGGCATCGTCAAGCTCGACGACCTTGCACGCATGAAGCCGACCTCTCTGCTTGTCAACACCTCGCGCGCCGAGCTCATCGAACCCGATGCCCTGCTGGCCGGTTTGAACCGCGGACGACCCGGCATGGCTGCAGTCGACGTGTTCGAGAGCGAACCCATCCTGCAAGGCCATGCACTGCTGCGCCTGGAAAACTGCATCTGCACGCCACACATCGGCTACGTGGAGCTGCAGAGCTACGAGATGTACTTCAACGCGGCGTTCGACAACGTACTGAACTACATCCGCGGCACACCCACCAACATCGTCAACCCCGGCTCCCTGCAGGTACGGCGCTAGCACCGGCCGCCCACGCGCCGCGCCAATACTCAGCGCGTGGATTTGGGGGCGATGCGCGCTTCGGTATTCGGGTCGAACAGATCGAAGTCGATCAGGCCGCTGTCGATGTCCGACTTCTCGGGCCTTGACGGGACACCAGCTGCAGGCGCCACGGGCATGGGGGCCGACGCAGGCACCTCGGCCAGCACATCGGCGTCAAGCAGCGGCAGGTCGATGTCCACCAGGGACAGTTCCGGCAACGCAGCGATCTCGCCGCTGCTCGTTGACAGATCGATGTCCAGCTCCAGCCCGCTGCCTTCGTGTACGGTGGGCAGCGGTGCCTGACCTGGGTCCGGCACGAGATCCAGGT
>CAJYRH010000377.1 GCA_913776795.1 uncultured Pseudorhodoferax sp.
ACCGTGCAACGGAAAAGCTCGCCGAGCACAAGACCTTCATCCAGTCGCTGCCCTACATGGACCGGCTGGACTACGTCTCGATGATGTGCAACGAGCACGCCTACTGCCTGGCCATCGAGAAGCTGCTCGGCATCGCCGTGCCGATCCGCGCGCAGTACATCCGCGTGATGTTCTCCGAGATCACGCGCATGCTGAACCACCTGATGTGGCTCGGCTCGCACGGCAACGACTGCGGCAGCTCCACCATCCTGATCTACGCGTTCCGCGAACGCGAAGACCTGTTCGACATGTACGAGGCCGTCTCCGGCGCGCGCATGCACGCGGCCTACTTCCGTCCGGGCGGCGTCTACCGCGACCTGCCGGACACCATGCCGCAGTACACGGTCAGCAAGATCAAGAACGCCAAGGCGCTGGCGCGCATGAACGAGAACCGTCAGGGGTCCTTGCTGGACTTCATCGACGACTTCACCAAGCGCTTCACGACCTACCTGGGCGAGTACCACACGCTGTTGACCGACAACCGCATCTGGAAGCAGCGCACGGTGGGCATCGGCGTCATGGACGCCGACCGCGCGCTGAACCTGGGACTCACGGGCCCGATGCTGCGCGGTTCCGGCATCGCCTGGGACCTGCGCAAGAAGCAGCCCTACGACGTCTACGACCGTGTCGACTTCGACATCCCGGTCGGCAAGACCGGCGACAGCTACGACCGCTACCTGGTCCGCATGGAAGAGCTGGCCCAGTCCAACCGCATCATCAAGCAGTGCGTGGACTGGCTGCGCGCCAACCCCGGCCCCGTCATCACGGACAACCACAAGGTGGCCGCGCCCTCGCGCGAGGGCATGAAGGCCAACATGGAAGAGCTGATCCACCACTTCAAGCTCTTCACCGAAGGTTTCCACGTGCCCGAAGGCGAGGCCTATGCCGCCGTCGAGCATCCCAAGGGCGAATTCGGCATCTACCTCGTCAGCGACGGTGCCAACAAGCCCTACCGCCTGAAGATCCGTCCACCCGGCTTCGTGCACCTGGCGGCGCTCGACGAGATGTCGCGCGGCCACATGCTGGCCGACGCCGTCGCGATCATCGGCACCTTGGACATCGTGTTCGGAGAGATCGACCGATGAGCGCAGCAGCTCCCCATTCCGCATCCGCCGCGCCAGCACCTGCCCTGTCGCAGGAGACGCTGGACCGCTTTGCGCGCGAGATCGCCAAGTACCCCTACGAGGGCCGTGCATCGGCCGTGATGGCCTGCCTGGCCATCGCGCAGCAGCAGCACGGCTACGTGCATCCCGAGCACGAGAAGATCATCGGCGACCTGCTGGGCATGCCGACCATCGCCGTGCACGAGGTCACGACCTTCTACAACATGTACAACCAGCAGCCGGTCGGCAAGTTCAAGCTGAACGTCTGCACCAACCTGCCGTGCCAGCTGCGCGACGGCTACAAGGCACTGCACCACCTCGAGCACAAGCTCGGCATCAGCATGGGCGAGACCACGGCCGACGGCCTGTTCACGCTGCAGCAGAGCGAGTGCCTGGGTGCCTGCGCCGACTCGCCCGTGATGCTGGTCAACGACCGCACCATGTGCAGCTTCATGAGCAACGAGAAGCTCGACCAGTTGATCGACGGCCTGCGCGCCGCCGAGGAGGGCAAGGCATGAACGCGGATCAAGTGCTCGCGCAGTTCGCCGCCACCGGCGTGCAGACCTGCTTCCATGGCCGCCACATCAGCCCGCAAATCTATGCCGACCTCGATGGCAGCAACTGGCGCCTGAAGGATTACGAGGCGCGTGGTGGCTACCAGGCACTGAAGAAGATCCTGGCCGCTGACGGCGGCGAGGGCCTCACGCAGGACCAGGTCATCGCGATGGTCAAAGAATCGGCCCTGCGCGGGCGCGGCGGCGCCGGCTTCCCGTCCGGCCTGAAGTGGAGCTTCATGCCGCGCCAGTTCCCGGGTCAGAAGTACCTGGTCTGCAACTCGGACGAGGGCGAGCCCGGGACCTGCAAGGACCGCGACATCATGATGTACAACCCGCACATCGTGATCGAGGGCATGATCATCGCGGCTTACGCGATGGGCATCACGGTCGGCTACAACTACATCCACGGCGAGATTTTCCAGGTCTACGAGCGCTTCGAGGAAGCGCTGGAAGAAGCCCGCGCAGCCGGCTACCTGGGCAACGAGATCCTGGGCAGCAAGCACACGTTCCAGTTGCACGCCTCGCATGGCTTCGGCGCCTACATCTGCGGTGAAGAGACCGCGCTGCTCGAATCGCTGGAAGGCAAGAAGGGCCAGCCGCGCTTCAAGCCGCCGTTCCCGGCCAGCTTCGGCCTGTACGGCAAGCCGACGACCATCAACAACACCGAGACCTTCGCGGCGGTGCCCTGGATCATCCGCAACGGCGGGGCGGCTTACCTCGAATGCGGCAAGCCCAACAACGGTGGGACCAAGATCTTCTCGGTCTCGGGCGACGTCGAACTGCCGGGCAACTACGAGATCCCGATGGGCACGCCTTTCACCAAGCTGCTGGAACTGGCCGGTGGCGTGCGCAAGGGCCGCACGCTCAAGGCCGTGATCCCGGGCGGATCGTCCTCTCCGGTGCTGCCGGCCTCGATCATGAACGAGTGCACGATGGACTACGACTCCATCGCCAAGGCCGGCTCCATGCTGGGGTCCGGCGCACTGATCGTGATGGACGACACGCGCTGCATGGTCGAGTCGCTCAAACGCCTGTCGTACTTCTACATGCACGAGTCCTGCGGCCAGTGCACGCCCTGCCGTGAAGGCACAGGCTGGCTCTGGCGCCTGGTCGACAAGGTGCACCGTGGGGCAGGGCAGTCCAGCGACATGGACCTGCTCAACTCCATCGCAGACAACATCCAGGGCCGCACCATCTGCGCGCTCGGTGACGCCGCGGCGATGCCCGTGCGCGCCATGATCAAGCACTTCCGCCACGAGTTCGAGGCCATGTGCAAGAAACCCGCGACGGCGCAGGCCTGAACGAGAAGCACCCGATATGGTTGAAATCCAAGTCGACGGCAAGAAGGTCGAGATTGCCGAAGGCAGCATGGTCATGCATGCGGCCGACAAGGCCGGGACCTACATCCCGCACTTCTGCTACCACAAGAAACTGTCCATCGCTGCCAACTGCCGCATGTGCCTGGTCGATGTGGAGAAGGCGCCCAAGCCGATGCCGGCCTGCGCCACCCCGGTCACGCAAGGCATGGTCGTCCACACCAAGAGCGACAAGGCGCTGAAGGCGCAGAAGTCGGTCATGGAATTCCTTCTGATCAACCACCCGCTGGATTGCCCGATCTGCGACCAGGGCGGCGAGTGCCAGCTGCAGGATCTGGCCGTGGGCTACGGCGGTTCGTCCTCGCGTTATGTCGAAGAGAAGCGCGTGGTGTTCCACAAGGACGTGGGCCCGCTGATCTCCATGGAGGAGATGAGCCGGTGCATCCACTGCACACGCTGCGTGCGCTTCGGGCAGGAAGTGGCCGGCGTGATGGAGCTGGGCATGATCCACCGGGGCGAGCACTCCGAGATCACGACCATCGCGGGCGAGACCGTGGACTCCGAGCTGTCGGGCAACATGATCGACATCTGCCCGGTCGGTGCACTCACGAGCAAGCCCTTCCGCTACAGCGCGCGCACCTGGGAGCTGTCGCGCCGCAAGAGCGTGAGCCCGCACGACTCCGCCGGTGCGAATCTGATCGTGCAGGTCAAGAACCACAAGGTCATGCGCGTCGTGCCGCTGGAGAACGAAGCGGTCAACGAGTGCTGGATTGCCGACCGAGACCGCTTCTCATACGAGGCATTGAACAGCGATGAGCGCCTGACACAGCCGATGCTGAAGCAGGGCGGCCAATGGCAGACCGTGGACTGGCAGACCGCGCTGGAATACGTGGCCAATGGACTCAAGCAGATCAAGGCCGACCACGGTGCGTCCAGCATCGGCCTGCTGGCCAGCCCGCACAGCACGCTGGAAGAACTGAGCCTGGCCGGCGCGCTGGTGCGCGGCCTGGGCAGCGACAACATCGACCACCGCCTGCGCCATGCCGA
>CAJYRH010000378.1 GCA_913776795.1 uncultured Pseudorhodoferax sp.
AAGCGCTGGGCGAGCACGCCCAGGAGCGAGCTGCTCAGCAGGAAGGGCTCGACGCCCATGTCGATCAGGCGGGTGATCGCGCTGGCGGCGTCGTTGGTGTGCAGCGTGGCCAGCACCAGGTGGCCGGTCAGCGAAGCCTGGATGGCGATCTGCGCGGTCTCGAAATCGCGGATCTCGCCGATCATGATCACGTCCGGGTCCTGCCGCAGGATGGCGCGCAGGGCCTTGGCGAAGGTCAGGTCGATCTTGGCGTTGACCTGGGTCTGGCCGATGCCGGGCAGCTCATACTCGATCGGGTCTTCCACCGTCATGATGTTGCTGCGGCTGGCGTCGAGTTCGCTCAGTGCGGCGTACAGCGTGGTCGTCTTGCCCGAGCCGGTGGGGCCGGTCACCAGGATGATGCCGTGCGGCTGCGCGATGAGTTCCTGCAGCTGGCGCAGCGCATCGCCCTGCATGCCGACGGAGGTGAGGCTGATGCGCTCGCTGGACTTGTCCAGCAGCCGCAGCACGGCGCGTTCGCCATGGGCACTGGGCAGCGTGGATACGCGCACGTCCACCGCGCGCGTGCCGATGCGCAGGCTGATGCGGCCGTCCTGGGGAAGCCGCTTCTCGGAGATGTCGAGCTCGGCCATGATCTTCAGCCGCGAGATCAGCGCGGCATGCAGCGCACGGTTGGGCTGCACCACCTCGCGCAGCGTGCCGTCCACGCGAAAGCGCACGCTCGAATGGCGCTCGTAGGGCTCGATGTGGATGTCGCTTGCGCCGTCGCGCGCGGCCTGCGTCAGCAGCGCGTTGAGCATGCGGATGATGGGCGCGTCGTCCGAGGTCTCCAGCAGGTCTTCCACCGCTGGCAGCTCCTGCATCATGCGCGACAGGTCGGCGTCGCTCTCGACCTCGCTCACCACCGCCGCGGCATTGGACTCGCCCTGGGCGTAGGCCGCGCTGATGCGCTGTGCGAGTGCAGGCTGCGCGAGCGACTGCACGTGGCGCACCGGGTGCTTGCGCATGACCTCGGCTACGGCCGTGGGCGGCGTCGCCGGGTGCAGCCACAGCGTGAACTCGCCCAGGTTCTCTTCCAGCAGCAACTGCTGGCTGCGGGCGAAGGCGTAGGGCAGTGGGTGGCGCATCACTGGGGCGATTGCACGGGCTGCGACGGCGCGCCGGGCACCTGGGTCTGCAGATTGGTGGAGGGCGGCATCAACGGAGCCGGCATCGTGGCCGCGGCCGGCGTGAGGCGGCGCAGCGGCTGCTCGGGCAGCACCGGCGCCTCGTTCACGCGGACCAGCGAGCTTTCCACCGGCTGCGCCTGTTGCTGGCCCACGCGCATGAGGTCGTAACGGTCCATGGACAAGGCCTCGGCGGACGAGTTGTCGCGCACCACCACCGGGCGCAGGAACACCATCAGATTGGTCTTCCTGCGCGAGCGGGCCTCGCTCTTGAACAGGTTGCCGAAGAATGGGATGTCGCCGACGCCTGGCACCTTCTCCTGGTTGCCGCCGTATTGGTCCTGCAGCAGGCCGCCCAGCACGACGATGGAGCCGTCGTCCACCAGCACGGTGGATTCGATCGCGCGCTTGGTCGTGGTCGGGCCGCTGGCGGCCGTCTCGGTCCCGGACTTGACGGCCGAGCTCTCCTGGTAGATCACCATCTTGACCGTGCCGTTCTCGTTGATCTGCGGGCGCACGCGCAGCGTCAGGCCCACGTCCTGGCGCTCGTAGGTCTGGAACGGGTTGACAGTGCCCGAGCCGGTGCTCGTGGCATTGGTGTAGGAGCCGGTCACGAAGGGCACGTTCTCCCCGATGATGATGCGCGCCTCCTCGTTGTCCAGCGTCAGCAGGTTGGGCGTGGACAGGATGTTGCCGTCGGTGTTGGTCTCCAGGAAGCGCGCCAGGAAACCGAGCACGTTGTTGCCATTCTTCTGGTAGATGTAGCCCAGGTTGCCACCCGTGGACGGCAGGCCGGTCTGCCCTGTCGTCGTGGTGCCGGAGCCGTTGAGCAGGCCGGGCGCGATGCTGAAGATGTTCCTGCCACCGACGCTGAAGTTGGTGCCCAGCGCCGCCAGGTTCTTGCCGCCCAGCAGTGCCGACCATTGAATGCCGAACTCGGCCGCCTTCTCGGCGTTGACCTCGACGATCAGGCTCTCGACGAGCACCTGCGCACGCCGGCCATCGAGCTTGTCGATGACGGCGCGCAACTGCCGGTATTGCGGCTCGGGCGCCGAGATGATGAGCGAGTTGGTCGACGGATCGGCCTGGATCTGCCCGCCGGTCGACGGCTGGTTGCTGTTGCCCTGGTTCAGGCTGCCCGCCCCTGCGGTGCTGCCCCCGAAGCCCGAGACGCTGTTGCTGCTGCCGCTCGATCCGGTCCCGCTGGTGTTCGAACCGAAGGAGGTCTGCAACGTGCCCAGGTTCGATGCGCCGCCGCTGGGCAGGCTGCTGCCGCCCTGCGACCCGGTGCCGCCGGTGTTGCCCGCGGCGATGGCCGCCCGCAGCGTGGCTGCCAGCTTGACCGCGTCGGCGTTCTTCAGATAGACCACGTGGACGTTGCCGCTGGCGGCGCTGGAGCCGGGTGCCGGGGGCTGGTCCAGCCGTGCCACCAGCGAGCGGATCAGGTTCATGCGCGTCGCGTTGGTGGCGCGCACCACCAGGGCATTGCTGCGCGGCTCGGCCATCAGCGTGGTGCGGAACGAGGTATCGGCCGCCTGGCCCGCAGCCGGTGCAGCTGCGCCGCCCGTGCTGCTGCCCGGCTCCACCAGCCGCGCCACCAGCGGTGCCAGATCGCTCGCGATGGCGTGGCGCAGCGGGATCACCTCGACGTCGGTGGCGTTGGAGACATCCATGGCCGCGATCACGCGAGCCAGCCGGCGCAGGTTGTCGGCGTAGTCGGTGATGACCAGCGAATTGGTACCGGGGTTGGCGTTGATGGTGTTGTTCGGGCTGATCAGCGGGCGCAGCACCGGCACCAGGTTGTTGGCGCTCTCGTGGTTGAGCCGGAAGATCTGCGTGACGATCTGGCTACCGCTGGGCAGGCCATCGTCGCCGCCCTCGCTCACCCGGACCGGGCCGCCCTGCAGCTTGGCATCGGCCTCGGGCACGACCTTGTCGAGGCCGGCGGCGTCGACCACCGTGAAGCCCTGCATGCGCAGCGCTGCGATGAACTGGCTGTAGGCCACCGAGGGCGGCACCGGCTGGTCGGTCGACAGGTTCATCGTGCCCTTCACGCGCGGGTCCACCACCACGTTGCGGCCGGTGATGGTGGCCATGGTGCGCGCCACGGCTTCGATGTCGGCGTTCATGAAGTTCAGCGTGACCGGGTCGCCGCGGCGCGGGCCACTCGGCACCAGGCTCACGGTGCTGGAGCCGTTCGGGCTGGCGGGCACTTGGGCCACTGCGGCCGGAATGCCGGACTGGCCCGGTGCCGGCGGCACCTGGGCCTGCGCCGGCAGGGCAGCACACAACAGTGCGGCGGCGATGGCGCAGGCGTGGCGGGCCGGGTGGGCAGGGCGTGGTGTCGGGAAAGAGTGCATCGGATTAGCCCACTTGGATGATGGAACGCAGGCCATTGCGTCGGCCAATGATGTTCAGGAGGTTGGAAAGCGCGTCGACGCGCTCGGGGTCGGCGACGGCTTCGCCGGAAAAGCGCAGGCGCGAGCCCACCCATTGTCCGCTGCCGCTCAGCGTGAGACTGCCGGTGATGGTCTCCAGCTGCAGGGTGGCGGGCGCATCGTCGCCACCGCCTGCCAGCGTGAGCCGGTAGCTGCCCATGGGCTTGAGCGTGGACAGTCGCGAGGACAGGTCGCTCGCCTCCAGCTGCAGGCGGCCGTTGACCAGGACGCGGCCGGAGACCCATTCGAGCGCCAGATCCTGCACGGACAGCGCGAGGGTGCCTTCCGGCTGGACGGTGTTCCAGGGCGTGCCCAGTCCGGCCAGCACGGGGGCGGGCCAGTGCGACTGGCCGTTGCCGATCTGCACACGCACACCGGTCCAGCGCGGTTCGGCGCGCAACAGCCAGGACTGCTGCATGCAGCAGGTCGCGCGCATCGCCAGCTGCAAGCCGGACCATGCGGGGCGCAGCTGCCACTCGAAATGGCCGGGCAGGGCGGTGGCGTCCCGGCTGTCCGTGCCGCCGGCCAGCACCAGCTGGGCCGAACCGTTCCACAGGCTGCCGCGCGGGGCCCGCAGCAGCACATGCTGCGCGCTGCCCTCTTCCACGGCCCATGCCAGCCACCGTGCTGGCGCGAACACCAGCACGCCTACCAGCAAGCCCAGGATGCCACCCAGCCAGGCCCATGCCCACGGGGAGGTTGCGGCTGTCGTGGCGCGGGGAGAGCGGGCCACGGTCAGCGGGCCGGCAGCGTGAGGACCACCGCGCCGTCCCAGCGGGCCGGGGCGGTGGCCGGGCCGGCGGCGCGGGTCAGGCGCGCCTCGGCCGGCAGCGCGCGCGCGTTGACGCGCGCCTGCGTGAGCCAGCGGGCCAGCGCATCGGCTTCGGCGGCCTTGAGCGTGAGCGTGGCGCGCTCGCCGGCCACGCTGAGCTGGGCCGTGCTGCCCAGGCGCTGGCGCACGGAGGCTTCCAGGGCGCGCAGTGCATCGTCGTAGGACAGGCGCGGCTGGTTCTGCAGCGCCATGGCGTCGGACTGCAGGCTGCGCATGGCCTGCAACTGCGCATCGAGGTCGCGGTGCTGTGCATCGGCGTGGCGCAGCGTGGCCAGTGCGGGTCCCAGCAACACCCACCAGGCCAGCGCCAGCAGGACGAGAATACCGGCCAGGGCGACGGCGCCGCGTTCGCGCGGTGCAAGCAGATTCCAGCGGGTGCGCAGCTGTTGCTGCAGGTCGGCGAACTTCATGGCGTGGTTCCGGAGGCGGGCAGGGGGCGCAGCAGCAGGCGGTCGCCTTCGGCCTGCGCCGAGACCCCATGTGCGCGCAGCCTGCCGTTCAGTGCGGCCAGGGATTCGGGGCTGGTGGCCAGTCCGCGCAACCGGGCCT
This sequence comes from uncultured Pseudorhodoferax sp., assembly GCA_913776795.1. The sequence continues at coordinate 4,986 of CAJYRH010000378.1, forward strand.
CGGCATTGCCGAACTCGATGGCCTGGGGCACCTGGCCGGGCGGTAGCGTGGCGCCGAGCGCGCCCAGCATGGCTTCGAGGTCGCGCGGGCCATAGGCGCCGGAGGCCTGGCGCAGGAGCTCGACCTCGCGCGCCATCTGCACAGGCGCGTCGACCACCACGCGCACGGAAGGGAAACTGCTGGACAGGACGCCGCGCACGGCCGCGCGCTTGTCGGCCAGCGCGTTGGATTCCTTCCAGGCCCAGGCGTTCACGCCGACCAGGTGGGCCGCCACCAGCAATCCGAGGCCCCAGCGCGCCGCGCGCCATTGTGGGCCGCGCGCGATGGCTGCCATGCGGCGCAGGGTGCCCTGCACGGCACGGCGGCGGTCGGAGCTGGCCAGGTCGAACTGGGCCAGGTCCCAGGTGCCGGCGGCGGCCTGCAGCCAGCGCTCGGCGGCCGGGCGAAGCTGCACCTGGCGGGCACCGTTCTGCTCGGCCAGCTGGGCCAGGGCCGGGTCTGCGAACACGGGGACCTCTTGTGCGCTGCCGGCCTGGGCCAGCGCCCAGTCCAGCGCGGGCGCGGCCAGCGGCAGCACGCTGACGCCTTGCGCGCCGCTGTAGGCCAGGCAGGCGGATTCGGTCGTGCCGAGGATGTCGATCTGCTCCGTGCCGGGCGCCAACTCGGGCACGGCGCGTGCGGCCGGGCGGCGCGCGGACTCCAGCAGGTCCAGGCTGGCGCGCAGCCAGGTCCGGTCGCAGGTGGCGACCCAGGCCGGGGCCTGGGCGCGTGCGCCGGCCTCGAGTGCAAAGTGCACGGCGCCGGGGTCGTCGAGGAGGCGGTCCTCGAGCACGCCTTCCAGGAGCGCGCGCAGGCGTGGCGTACCGGCCGCGCCGCGCGCCAGCGAGCCTTTCGGCAGTTCGACGCGGTGCCAGGAGAGGGCCTGCGCAGGCACCAGTGCCACGGTCTCGCGAGCGGCCGGCAGCAGCGCGGCCACGGCGTGGGCGTGCGCGGCGACGGTGCGGCCGTCGGCGCTCAGCACATATTCCAGCGGTGTGGTCGCACCGGGGGTGTCCAGGGGCAGGACGACGATCAGGGTGCTCACGGTTTCTCTCTCGGAGGCGGAGGGACACGGGCAGGCCGCGCTTGCGGCGCGCGATTGTAGAGAGCGCCGGTGACGGTCACGGTTGACGGTCTCCGGCGACGCGCTGGCGCCAGATGGTGTTGACGGGCGGAGTGGTGCCACTGCCGCGGTGCACGAGCGAGCGTTCGCTCACCACGGTGCCCTCCATGCGCAGCCGCCCGTTGACTTCGAAGTAGTTGGAGCGCACGCCGTAAGCGTTGCTGTCGGTGAGCTGGCCGACCCGGTCCAAGATCTTGGCGGCGGCGGGCAGGTCGCGCAGCGCGCTGTTGTTGCGGGCCTGCACCAGGCGTTGGGCCGCCGCCAGATCCAGATCCTCGATGGAAGCCGCGATGACCTGGACGCTGGCGGTGTTCAGGTTGACGGAAGTGGCCTGCGGCAGCAGCGTGACGTGGGGCTCCAGCAGCCGCAGCGTGGCCGGAGACAGGCCCAGCCAGACGAGCTGCTCGAAGCGCTCCGGGCGCAACGGGACGTCGGCGCCATCGTCCACCTCCTTCTGGCTGGCGCGGCGCAGGTTCTCTGCCATCGTCATGAGTTCGGCCTGCGGCAAGCCCAGCAGCTCGAACAGCCGCGTGAAGGCTGCCAGCCATTTGTCCACCAGCTCGCCTCCCGGACCGACCATGTTGGTGACGTTCAGGCGCGATTGCAGGTCGACGATGCTGCCGGACAGGAACACCTCGGGCAGGCCTTCGTCGCCGCCCTGGTTGACGCCGTTCTCGGCTGCCAGGAACGTGGACATGCGCGATTCCTGCAGTGGCACGGCCCAGGGTTCTGCAAGATGGTCGATGCTGCTGGCGCGGGCGTCCTCGCGCAGGATCAGGCGGGCCCAGTCGAGCGCGCCGACCAGCACCCAGGCCGACTGGCTGCGCGCCCGCTCGGACTGCTCCACCTCGACGGCGCGCCACTGCTGCCACAGCGCCGTGGCAGCAAATGTGGCCACCAGCGTGACCGTCAGCATGGCCAGCAGCAGGGCTGCGCCACGTTGGGCGTGTGCGCGGCTCATGGAGAAGGGGGTCCCCCGACCGTGGGCCGCACCCAGTCGCGCGTGATGGTGCCGGACACGGCCCCGCCGGCCGGCAGCTCCAGCACCAGGCGCACGCCATCGGGCGCTTCGACACCGCCGGCCCCATTGCCGCTGCCGGTTTGCGGCGTGCCGGCGCTGGAGAGCGGGTTGGTCCAGGTGTTGAGGCGGTAATAGAAGAGGCGCCAGTCGAGCAGCGGTGCGATGGCCACTTCGCGCTGGCGCTCGTCGCTGCTGGGTGTTTGCGCCCAGCTGGCCGCACGCTCCCATGCCTGCAGCAATTGGGCCCGGCTGCGCAGCACGGGCGACTGCCAGCGCAGCCACTGCCCGCCGTCCGCCAGGCCGCGGCGCGTCCAGGCGACCACCAGCGGGCCGGTCTCGCCGGGGGTGGTGCTGGCACGCACGATGCGCAGGGCGCGTCCGTCCCATTCCAGCGGCGGCACTTCGGTCGGTTCCAGCATCGCGTCGAGGTCGGCCGTCCACTGCGCCAGGCCGGCCTGCAGCGTCAGCACCGCATCGGTGTGGGCGCGCGTGCCGGCCTGGGTGCGGGTCATGCCGTCCAGCCCGCGCCAGCTCAGCACGGCGACGATCGCCATGATGGCCAGCGCGATCAGCAATTCGACCAGCGTGAAGCCGCGTTGCGGTCTGGGCATGGTCAATAGCGCCCCAGGATGGTGGTGATCCGCAGCACCGGCACGCCGTTCTCCACCACCTGTGCATCCACGCGGCGAAAGCTCGGATTGGGCGTGGGCCGCACGCCCACCAGCACACGGAACACGCGGCCGGCCTGCTCGCAGGGCTGGTCGGTGTCGCCCACGCCCGGCAGTTGCCCTCGCGCCAGGCGCAGCGCGATGAGTTCGTTCTCGGCGCAGATCTGCGCCAACAGCACATCGCTCTGGCGCGTGGCATTGCGCGTCAGCGCGCTGGTGGCCTGGGTGCCGGCCAGCAATGCGATGGCCACGATGCCCAGCGCCACCAGCACCTCCACCAGCGTGAAGCCCCGGACCGGGCGCATCACGGCTGCACGTTCTGCACCGCGAAGGGGCGCACGCCGTCGGTGGCGACACGCAGCGCAAGCTGCGGGTTGGCGACCGATCGCAATTCGAGCCACTGCGCACCGATGACGGGCTCAGGCCCCAGCAGCACGCTGGCCTGCGCGGCGACGATGGTGTCGCGGCTCAGCCAGTGTTCGGGCAGCGTGCCGGGCATCGCGCCTTCGAAGCGGAAGCCACCCTCCAGCGCGCGCCAGCGCACCGGCACGCCGTTGGTGCGCGACTGCGCGCGCGCTGCATCGAACAGGGCGGCCAGGCGCTGGGCCTCGC